>CALMDN010000289.1 GCA_937864935.1 uncultured Bacteroidales bacterium | reverse complement strand
CGCGGCTTTCAATATTCCCGGTAAAATTAAAGTCTTTGGAGTCTTTCATCAGCTGGAAGGTGGCCTGACTGAGCAGGTTTCCTTTACCTTCCTCGTGGCCGATGTTCAGCAGGGCTACTCTGGGGTTATCTATTTTATAAACGCTTCGGGCAGTAATCGATCCCAGAAGGGCAAACTGATACATCACATCGGGTTTCGCATCCGGATTGGTGCCTACATCAACCAGAAGGCTGAGGCCAGCCGATTCCTGAGGCAGAACGGCAAAGGTACAGGGCCGGATAACCCCCTGTATGTTATTTACACTGTAGATTGCCCCTACCAGCATGGCGCCGCTGCTACCGGCACTGGAGAATGAATCTATCTTCTTGTTTTTAAGATAGTTGAATCCAATACTGATGCTGGAATCAGGTTTTCGGATGATGGCATGGGTCGGATGTTCGCCCATACCAATGACCTCGGAGGTGTGCACAATCACAAATTTTTCGGGATCGGTGTTGTGCCTGGCCAACTCTGACAGTATACTTTCCCTGTTCCCGAACAACACGATCTGATCATCGGCCGATAACTCGTTTAATGCCAGTATTGCACCTGCAATAGTGGATGCGGGGGCAAAATCACCACCCATCACATCGAGTCCGATTCTCATCTGACGTTGTTTTGGTTAAAGAAGTCCTGATGCAAGCCTGCCCGGTTATGCGGTTGCAGCTTTCTCAATGGCCAGTTTTCCTTTGTAATATCCACACTCAGGACATACCCTGTGGTAAAGAACCGAAGCTCCGCAATTTGAACAAGTGCTTACTGTCGGGGCAACCGCTTTATAATGGGTTCTTCTTTTTGCTGTCCTGGTTTTCGAAAACCTATGTTTTGGATTTGGCATTGCTTAAAGTTTTATTTGGGTTAATAATTAATCTGTTTGAAGGTCCTTCAACGCATCCCACCGGGGATCCGTTGGTTTGTCGGCCGATAATCGTTCAATTCGTTCCAGTGCACCGGGGTCGCAACCACTGTTGCCATCTTCACCCTCAGGGTGTACTATTCTGTATGGCAGCGAAAGCATCAGATAATCGTAGAGAAGCTGCGAAATATCCAAATGTGTCTCATTTTCAGTAATAACAAGAACATTGTCTTCCTCTTCCTTGTGCTCATGTCCGAACTTCACAAAGTACAATTCGTTTGAGTTCACCGGAAAATCAAACTCTTCCAGGCAGCGGTCGCAGGTTACCCTGATGGCACCATTCAGACGGAACTGTAAAACCATCATCCTTTCCTGTTTGTCGAGGTCAAGACTGATTTTCACGTGTGCCTGACGGACATCGGAATTTTCAAAACATACAAAGAACGCATCATCAATCTCAAATTCAAACTGATGATTTCCAGTACTTAGCCCAATGAAGGGAATTGAAAACTGCCTGAGGTAATCCACCGTTTGAATAGTTTCAGGTTTAAGGGGTGCAAAAGTAGAAATTTTAATTTTTATTACCAAATAATAATTCGCACCTATCCTTCACAGGTGCAATGCAATGGCTGTGAATACCGGTGAAAAATGCTACCGCAGAATAAACTCCCGGGAAGCTGAAAAGTTTATTTGAATGCTTTTTCCGGCAATCCATCACCAGAAAGTTTCAGCCTGTCGAAATAGGAAGGCACCGGTTTTCCTGCGAGTTTGTCAACATACATTTTTGCCAGGTACTGTCCCAGCATGAATCCCTGACCCCGTAATCCGATAAACAAGCCAAGCTCCGGATCAATGATCATGCGTGGTTCAACATAGTAGCCGGCCCATACAGCCTGAAAACCAACCGAAGACAAACCGGGAAACCAGTTGACAAAAACCTCGGAAGCGATCTCAAGAAACTGTTGTGAATTGATCTTCAGATTTTTATCTGTTTCCATGGGATCAACCGCCGGCGATGCGCAGCCGATGATCTGACCGGTTTCTGCAAGCTGTTGTCCATACACGGCAACAAAGCCTTTGTACTTGCGGCGGTCGATGATCATATCCAGCGGACGGCCCTTCAGACCCATCATGGGCAGACGCCGGGTATTAAAAGCCTGGTGTTTCACCGGATACATGCCGGTTTCATGTCCAAGCATTTCTGCATATTTCGCTGCGTCAGGCCCCAAAGCGTTGATAAAGGTTTCCGTCTGGTATTCAAGGTATTGTTTATCATGATCCTGAACCAGCACATGGTAAACATCACCCACACGCTTTACATCCACAAGCCGGCAGTCTTCTTTCACTGTGCCACCGTTTTTAATTCCGATCCTCCGGATAAGGTCGATCACCCTGCCCGGCGTTGCCTGCCAGCAGTCGCGGGTAATCAATGCTCCCTGGTACTGCTTCAGATCAGGGTTAATGAATGATGAGATCTCCCTGGTGAAGTCCTCCGGCTTAATCATATAGGCATCAGACCATGACCTTGATTCGTCGAGGGCCCGGTACATCTCATCGTTATGAGCAAAGGTTACATAGTTGATCTGCCGGAAATTGATGTCATGAACCTGTTGCAGCTGCCTGAATATTTCGAGATTGTGCCTTGCGATATCGGCGATTTCAGGCAAACTGAATGCAGGCCTGCCCCCTGCTATATTTCTCCAGGAAGCTCCCCTGCCGGAATTGATCAGAACAGGCTCTTCTCCGGCTTCGGCCAGGTACCTGAACAAGGCAGATCCGCCAATACCGCCACCGGCCACCAGCGATTTGACCTTCACAACTCTGGGTTTTCCGCCCCTGCCATTGATGAATACCTCCTCATGGACGTCCTTGGGATAAAGTTCGCCCATGGAAAGCTGATTTGACAGCGGACCGCGCGGGGTTGCGTCTCCGACGACGGAAATATCGTTTTTGCGTAAGGTCTGCTTAAGCCGCGGGATGCACCTTTTGCCACGACAGGCACCCATGCCCAGACGGGTAGTGTGCTTAACCTCATCTACTGAGATAAATTTCCTGTCACCAATGGTATCAACAACTTCGCCAAGGGTTACATCGTCGCAGTGACAGACATACATTTCTGCCTCTTTTGCGTAATCAACCGGTTCCATGGTTATTTTTTCGGGAAACTGATCTTTCACAATGAAACCCCTGACAGCCAGCAGATCATGGTTGTGGATATCGAGTGATTTTACCCTGGCAATGTTTGTTTTGTTGGGTTTCTTCAGAATTTTCTCCACGATTCCATTACCCAGAATTTCGCCCTGATTGTTGACCAGAAATACCTCTGCTTTTTCAATCACCTGATATTCAATGGGAAGAAACAACCAGTCCTTTGCAGGGTTGTAGCCGAATATGGCAAGCCCGGGGCACTGGTAAACACAGTCCATACAGCCGATACATTTATCAAAATCTATATTGGGAACAGTGCTTGTTGAGGTTTTGGTAATGGCACCATGGGGGCAGGCAAATTCGCAGGGATTGCAGGCAAAACCATACAGGCAGTCGATCTGTACAAAGGGTTTTGAGTTAAATCTTTCGTCTGAAGGTTCGAAAGGTTTTTCAATAACACGGGTGGGATGTTGTTGTGAATCAATGTATTCTTTTGAAACACTGAGAAATTCATCGTAGTTGAAGCGGGTTCCGGTTTCACTCATGATCTCATAGGCAACCTGTTTCCCTCTTAGCACGGCACTGGTTCCTTCACCAATCCGGATGGCGTCGCCTGCACCAAAGCAGTTCCGCCCAAAGACCTCGTTTCCCTTTATGAGCAGCTGGTCGTCTGGTACCAGTCCGGTGCAGATATTGATGGCATCGATGCCGCTGATAACTTTTTCGGTTCCCGGAATGGGTTGAAAGTTCTCACATTCCGCCACCACTGCACCGATGATTCCATCGTGATTTTCGTTGGGGATGGCTTTCAGGAGGATGTGTGACAGAATGACCGGAATTCCCAGTCGGCGGACCCGGTTGGCCTGAACGGGGAACCCCCCTTCGCGTGACTGCGCTTCGATAATGGCCTTTACTTTGGCGCCGGCCTGCATCAGCTGGTAGCTGGTAAGGTAACCAATATTTCCTGCCCCGACTGTGAGTACATTTTTCCCCAGGAGGGTGAATTCACTGTTCATCATTTTCTGAACAACTGCAGCGGTGTATACACCCGGAAGGTCGTCGTTTTCGAAAGCCGGCATAAATGGGACAGCCCCGGTGGCTATTACGAGGTATTCCGCATCAACGTAGTATATCTCATCCGTTTTGATATTCTTTACGGCAATCCGTTTCCCTTCAAGCAGATCCCAAACCGTGGAGTTCAGAAAAATACCGGAGTGATCGTCACCGGCCAGGGTTTTCGCGATGTCGAAGCCACGCATGCCTCCGAATTTCTTTTCCTTTTCAAAAAAGAAAAACTGATGGGTTTGCATCAGAAATTGTCCCCCGATCTGGCTGTTGTTGTCAATCACAATGTTATCAACCCCATGCCGGAGCAGTTCTTCGCGGGCAGCCAATCCCGCCGGACCGGCACCGATGATTGCGACAACTGTTTTGTAAACTTTTGTTGAAAAATTCTTGTCAGGTTGTTTTACCGAGGGTGAAAAATCATGAGGAATCTCTTTCACCTCCTTCACATTGTCCACAGTGGTGATACAGATCCGCTTGAGTTGTCCGTCGACCAGCATTTCGCAGGCTCCGCATTTACCGATTCCGCATTCAAGACTGCGTTCACGATTGCGGAGGCTGTGGCTGTGTACCGGAAAACCAGCCTGATGCAATGCAGCAGCAATGGTGAATCCTTTGCTTCCTGTAATTTCTTTTCCTTCGAACAGGAATTTTACTTCATCGGCTGGCGCGATATCCAGAATCGGGTGATTTTCAATCTTATTCATTGTGACAAGTATTTAATTTAACTGGCTGAAATACAATTATTAACAATATTGTGTCAGCTGATTCTACCAGTGTTTGGGTGGGGCAAATTTATAACTATTTGATTCCTGCAAATAATTCCGGCAAGATTATTCAAGGATTTTTTTTCGTCTTAAATGGTCATTTCCAGAAAGTTAACTTAGACTCATTATAAATAAGTGTTTTTCCTGGTGCAAACGATTGCGCCCGGAAAAAATAAATTTTCGAGGTACCAGAATACTGAAAAGATAAACAAGAAATAGGGTAAGTATCTAAATATCAATTTGTAGTATAAGAAATAGTTGGCATTTGTGAAATATTGCGGAGGTGTTTTGCATTGATTAACAACGAAGTAATGTGAAGTCAGCATTAAAATATTGCATAAATTTTGTTAATTTTGCACTCTGTTTGCACAAGCTACAGGAAAACTATGGAAAAAACCAGGATACTGTTTGTTTCTCAGGAAATCATACCTTATCTGAAAGACAGTCAGATGGGATACATAGGCAGACACCTGCCCCAGGGGATACAGGAAAGGGGACGGGAGATACGTACCTTTATGCCGAGATTCGGTCATATTAACGAAAGAAGAAACCAGTTACATGAAGTAATCAGGCTTTCGGGGATGAACCTGATCATTGATGATACGGATCATCCGCTGATTATTAAAGTAGCCTCCATTCAGTCGGCCAGAATGCAGATTTATTTCATCGACAACGATGATTATTTCCAGCGCAAATACATGTTCCGGGATAAGAACAACAAGTTTTACAAGGACAACGAAGAGCGGGCTATATTTTTTTCAAGGGGTGTAATAGAAACGGTAAAGAAACTTGGCTGGGCCCCTGATCTTGTGCACTGCCACGGCTGGATGACGAGTCTGGTACCGCTGTATATCAAGAGGGCTTACCGCGACAATCCCTTGTTTTCGGATACCCGGATCATCATGTCGTTGTATGACGATGATTTTGAAGAGCCACTCAATAAGGATTTCGGTAACAACATCAAACTTGACGGAATAACAAATAAAGACCTCAAACACTTTAAGAAGCCAAATTACGTTAGCATGATGAAGGCTGCCATTGATTTTTCTGAAGGCGTCATCATCGGCAGTGAAACGGTGAATCAGGAGCTGCTCGATTATGTAAATGAATCGGGTAAACCCATGATTCCCTTTCAGCCGCTTGACAGGTTTGTGGATGCTTATAACAATTTTTATGATAAAGTACTCAATTCTCAGCCGGTCGGAACAGAATAAGCCTTAATCTTGCATTACTTGTATTACGCTGAAATATTTTTTTAACGTGCTGAAAAATAAATCATTAAATTTTTTCTTTTTCACGATTCTCGGCATTTTGGCCCTGGCGTGCAAGAAGGAACCCGATCTTATCGGTTTGGATCTGTTGCCCGCAGGCGATCGTTTGAGTATTGATTTCACTGATACCTCGGGGCTTGTGGCTTATACTGTCCGTGAAGACTCACTCAGAACCGATGAATTGTCGCTGAATCTGCTTGGAAGTATTTCAGACCCGGTTTTTGGCGTCACCAACGCATCAATTTTCACGGAGTACAGCCTGTCGAAAAGCAATATTTCATTCGGTGATAACCCGGTGGCTGACTCTCTGGTGCTGACACTTACCTACAAAGGTGTTTATGGGGATTCGATGGCTCAGCATACAGTAAGGGTTTACGAACTGGCTGATACGCTTTATTATGATGGAGCTTATTATTCCAACAACGATACTGTGCAGGTGCTTCCTGAACTGATCGGGCAGGCCACGTTTGTACCCAATTTTGAAGAAGCCGATTCAGTCGACGGGGAATTTGTTTCACCGCATTTACGGATATTGCTTTCGCAGGAGTTTGCCAACCGCCTGCTGAGTGCCGATTCAGCTACGCTTGCCAACAATGAGAATTTTCAGAATGTATTCAAAGGATTGTATTTAAGTCCTCAGCCAGTAACAACACCGGGTACCGGATCGATCATCTATTTCAACCTGCTCGATGCTGTTTCCAGGCTAAAGCTCTATTACCATAACGACTCTGACACCACCAGTATAGAATTTCCGATAGGTTCCTACAGTGCCAGGTTTACTCATTTCGATCATGGTGGATATGCCGGGGCAAGTCCGTTGCTTACGCAGCAACTGAGCGGTGATACAACCTCAGGAAGCCAGCGGTTGTTTATTCAGGCAATGGCCGGTACAAAAGTCAAAGTGAGGATTCCCAATCTCAAATCACTGGCTGCAACAAAGCGGATTGCAGTGAACGAAGCCCTGCTGATTGTCAGAATTGCGGATACTTCCGGAGTGTATGCGATTCCGGGACAGATTGCTGTCAGGGAGATCACCAGCACAGGCACCCTGGTTGCTCTTCCCGATGAGGAGGATGAAGGATCCACCTTTGTTGATGGAACTGCCTCATCTGGTACAGAGTATCATTTCAGAATTACCCGTTACATTCAGAACAGGTTGTTAAATCCCGATGAGCCCGACTATGGACTGATGCTGATTGCCGTCGGCTCCTCCCTTAATTCAAACAGGGTAATCCTCTATGGCCCCGGAGCAGAAGGAAATCAGATGAAATTGCAGATCTATTATACGCTCGTAGAATAACCGGATTACCTTAGAGCGTTTAATCCAAACTTAAACTATTCTTTACTTTACCTGTTACTTTAGGGCTAACTTTGCATAAATAAGTAATGGTTATTTTTCTGTTACAGAAAGATCAATCTCTTATTGAAGAATTTAACGTTTAACAGCTTTACACCTTAAGCAAAAATCAATTAACCATGTGTGGAATCGTAGCTTACATTGGCCCCAGAGAGGCCTGTCCGATCTTGATAAAGGGACTTCACAGGCTTGAATACCGGGGTTACGACAGTGCCGGGGTTGCAATACTTAACAGTGACCTTAAGCTGTATAAAAGTAAAGGTAAAGTATCTGATCTCGAGAAGCTTATTGAAGGAAAGGATTTATCCGGTTCAGTGGGAATTGCCCACACCCGATGGGCAACCCACGGAGAACCCAACGATATCAATGCCCACCCCCATTTCAGTTATTCAAAGAATCTTGCCATCATCCACAACGGGATTATCGAAAACTATGCCCCTTTGAAGGCAGAATTGCTTACCCGCGGATATTCCTTTGAGAGTGAAACAGATACAGAGGTTCTGATTCACCTGATTGAAGATATTCAGATCAATGAAAAGGTAACGGTTTCGGAAGCGGTGCAGATTGCACTCAATCAGGTAGTCGGTGCTTATGCCATTGTGGTAATTGACAAAAATGAACCTGACACCCTGATTGTTGCCAGAAAAGGTAGCCCATTGGTTGTCGGAATCGGTGATGGTGAATTTTTTGTTGCTTCAGATGCCACCCCTATTGTTGAATACACAAGGGAAGTGGTTTATCTGAATGATGAAGAAATTGCCGTGATCAAAAGGAATGATGAACTGAAAATCAGGACCATTGCCAACATCGAAAAGACCCCTTATGTTCAGACGCTGGAGATAAACCTCAGCGCTCTGGAGAAAGAAGGCTATGAGCATTTTATGCTCAAGGAGATCTATGAACAACCCAGGTCGATCCGCGACAGTATGCGAGGCAGGCTCAATGTTGAAAGCGGGATAGTTTCCCTTGGCGGTATTATTGAATATCAGCAGAAAATGATTGCTGCAAAGCGGATTATTATTGTGGCTTGCGGTACATCCTGGCATGCTGGTCTGGTAGGTGAATATCTCTTTGAAGAGCTTGCCAGGGTTCCCGTTGAGGTAGAATATGCCTCAGAATTCAGGTACCGCGATCCGGTGATTTACGAAGATGATGTGGTGATCGCCATATCTCAATCTGGAGAAACGGCCGATACCCTTGCTGCCATTGAACTGGCAAAGGCGAAGGGAGCTACCATTATCGGAATTTGCAATGTGGTTGGATCGTCCATTGCCAGGGCAACCCATGCCGGTTCCTATACC
>CALMDN010000288.1 GCA_937864935.1 uncultured Bacteroidales bacterium | reverse complement strand
CCGTTTTTTTCTTTTTTTGCAAAAATATAAATTAATAAATCCGGCATTGCAATACCGAAAATAATAATTTACCTCCAACCAAACCTACTTCTTCTCTTCATGCTTCTTTTCAATCCTGGATAATTTCCGGTCGATCAGGAAGAGGTATATCCCAAGTCCGGTAAAAATAATGGCCATAACCATGGCAACCACGAAATATTTGTCGTCTCCGATCATCTCAGTCCTTTTTAAGTTAAACCTGTTGTATTAATTGACGTTTGCGGGCTCTGATCTGCAGAATCCAGAAGGCAACCAGCAACCAGCCGATGGCAGCCGGGTAAAAAACCAGGCGCATGTTGATGTCCAGCCCTTCCATGGTTGAGGAGTTTCCTCCCTTTCCGGGATGGAGAGAGCTATCTGCCAGCCGGGGAAGTACACCAAGGAAGATGACCAGCAGCATAAAGGCAAAAATGTTATAGACAGCAGAAATCCTGGCCCTCATACTTTTTTCGTCAATTGAGCTGCGCAGCACAGCATAGGCCAGATAAGCCATCATACTAACGGCAGCACCATTGAGCTGTGGGTCGTTGGTCCAGAAATCTCCCCAGGTAAACTTTGCCCAGATCATGCCGGTTGTTAATCCCATGATTCCGAAAAACAACCCGTTATATACAGATTCGGAAGCCATGACATCATGCTGAGGTTTAAAACCCGACAAATATCTGATGCTGTATACCAGTGAGGTTCCAAACATGGTAAACATGGCAAACCACATACAAACGTGGTAAAACAGGTTACGAATGGTCTCATGGATAACCGGAAGGGCCGGTACCGTAATGAGCTGACCGGCAATAATCGAATAGAGCACCAGGGCCAGACCTGTAAGTTTCCACCAAAGTCCTTTTATCATAAATCAGTTTTTTAATCCCTCCACAAATAGGGGAACAATATTACAGCGAGAACAACGACAACGGTATCAATCATCAACAACGCTGAAAGACTTTTGATTATTTCAGCTGTGATAATTTCTGTTTTAAGCGAAATTTTTGAGGTATTTACCAGCAATAGCAACAATGGAACCACCACGGGGAAACCAAGAATTGCCATCAGGGCGGCATTGTTCCCACTACGTGAGGCGATGGCCGAAACCATGGTCAGCGAAGCAGATATCCCAATACAGCCGAGTAAAAAAGCGGGCAGGAAAAGCCCCATACTGAATGAGGGCATTCCCATAAAAAGCACAAAAACAAGCAGACTCAGAATTCCAAGTATCATCATCAGCAGCGCATTGTAGATAATCTTTGATAAAACTACCGATACTGCTGAGGCCAGACTAAAATAATACAACCTTCTGAAGGCACTTTCCTGAACAAAACTTTTTGATACAGCATTGAAGGCAGCAAAGAGCAGTATGATCCAGAAAAGGGCAATCCAGGCATTTTCGTCAATCACACGGCCATAACAGAGCTGCACCACGAATATGGTTGAGACAACATAAAGCAGAATGCCATTGATGGCGTATTTCTGCCTGAGTTCAAGCAGCATATCCTTTCGTACCAGTTCTTTGATTTCTTTCAACTATGCGTTTGTTTACAATTATACAAGTCTGACGACTGTCTGATCGCGTCTCGGCCCGACCGAGATTACAGAAATGGGCAGATTAAGCGATTTTTCAACGAATCTGACATACTTTCTGAACTTCTCGGGTAGCTTATCCCAGACAGTGTAATCCTGAAGAGAACTTTCCCATCCTTCAATATTCAGGATAACAGGCTCAATCTCCTGATTCAGGGTTTCATAGCCAGGAAAATCATACAGTTTCTCACCGATTTTGTATTGTGTACACACGCCGATCTGTGAAAAGCTGTCCATCACATCGGCCTTCATCATCACAAGATCGGTAACTCCGTTCAACATCACGGAGTACTTGAGTGCCGGCAGGTCAATCCATCCGCAACGACGTGGCCTTCCGGTGGTAGAGCCGAATTCACGTCCGTTTTCACGGAGGAGATCTCCGGTTTCATCGGTCAGCTCCGTCGGAAACGGTCCACTGCCAACCCTGGTGCAGTAAGCTTTAAATACGCCAAACACTTTTCCGACTTTATCGGGAGAAATGCCCAGACCACTGCAGACACCTGCACTAATGGTACTGGAAGAAGTAACATAAGGATAAGTCCCGAAATCTATATCGAGCATGGTCCCCTGGGCTCCTTCGGCCAGAATCCGTTTACCCTCCTGAAGACTCTTGTTGATAAAGATCTCACTGTCGATAAACGGAATATCAGCTAAATATTTCAATCCATCAAACCAAAGCTGCTCGTATTCTTCAAAAGGCTTGTTTTCGATTGTAAGTAACGATGAATCAGGATTATACGAATTAATAACCCGCATATGCTCACTTTTCAGTCCCTCGTACCGCTCCCTGAAGTTTCCTATTTGTATGTCTCCGATTCTCAATCCGTTGCGGGCAATTTTATCGGTGTAGGCCGGGCCTATTCCTTTGAGGGTTGATCCGATTTTCTGCTTGCCTTTGCTGGCCTCCTGTACGTTGTCGATCAGGCGGTGGGTAGGTAAAATCAGGTGGGCTCTTTTTGAGATCACCAGATTCTTTTCCGGTTCAGCGCCGCGCTCCCGCAATGATCTGAGTTCCCTTGCCAGAATGCAGGGATCGATGATCACACCATTGCCTATTACATTGGTCTTCTCCGGGTGAAATATTCCGGAAGGAATGGTATGCAATACATGTTTCATACCATTAAACTCCAGGGTATGCCCGGCATTCGGCCCGCCCTGAAATCTGGCAATAATATCGTATTCGGGTGTAAGTACATCGGTAATCTTCCCTTTTCCTTCATCTCCCCATTGCAAACCAAGCAATACATCAACTTTCATCGAATCATTTTTAAAGGTTAATATCGTGTCTTCTGAAGATAAAATTACTGATAATCAGCCAGACAGCAAAAAACCGATTGAAGGGCAACCGGCTTTGCAATGATACTAAAATCTGCGGAAAAGGCCTACAAAAATGCAGGCCGTTTCAGGGGTCAGTTCTGTATATCAGGTGAAACCGTTATGCTGACCTCACCGGGTTTGGATCCTGGTTTGTTGATGTATCCGTAAAAAGTCAGAGAATGATTGGTAACCGTCACCCCCAGGAGCTTTTCTACTGAGGTCTGTATCTCCTGAATCCTGGGATCACAGAATTCAAGGACCGTTCCGTCTTCAATATTGATGAAATGATCGTGCTGCTTAAACTTGAATGAACGCTCAAACTGACTGCAGTTGTTACCAAACTGATGCTTGGTAACCAGATTACAGTTCTGAAGCAGTTCTATCGTATTGTACAATGTGGCCCGGCTTACGCGGTATTTGTTGTTTTTCATCTGGATATAGAGCGTCTCAATATCGAAATGACCTTCTGTGGAATAGATTTCCCTCAGGATGGTGTAACGCTCGGGGGTTTTCCGATGCTGGTGGCTCTCAAGATATTCAGTAAAAATCTTTTTTACTGTATCAAAATTCAATCTGTCA
>CALMDN010000287.1 GCA_937864935.1 uncultured Bacteroidales bacterium | reverse complement strand
ACCCATGTAACTCATAGTCATTCTGAGCGTTAGCGAAGAATCTCATAATTTAACCAGACAACTATAATATAAATTGACAAATCACAGAATATTTCGAACGTCAATCAAATCCAGGACCAGCGTTTTGTCAATTTATGAAACCATTCCAAAGCCATGAAGTCAGAAATACAACTTCACGCAACCCTGGCTTCAATTCAGTAATTGTTGCAGAAAATACACCCCTCCTCATGAAGATAAACCCCATGCCTGTTGCAAAGGGTGTATGGGTGGCGGCTATGGAAAGGCATTGAGGGAGAAGGCAGATACCTGCCAGCCAACAGGCAAAGCTCTTTAAAACGTAAAAGTGCACCAAGCAACAGTTCCCGGTCAGGAGAATAGGGTAAGCCTGACCACTGTTTCTCCTGTTCTGCCATGGAACAGATATCGGAAAGGAAACCTGCCCCTTCGGCAGGATTGATGTCACAGAGAATATCAGTAAGGTCAAATCCTGTAAAACCATCACCCACGATTGCGGCATCGTGACGGGCAAGCCTGACCAGAATCTCTTTCTGCCATGCTGCAATGGCAATTTCCGCACCCTTTAAGCAGAGTACATCGATAAGCACAGCAGTCAAACCGTTGCTCAGCACCAGGGCTTCAGCATCCGCCCCTCTGAGACTTATTGTATTGGCCATGAAAATATTTACCGGGTTTCAGGTAACCTGAGTACCTTAAAAATCAACGTCTGACCCTGGCCCCTGTTTCACGCTCCAGGGTTTCAGCAAGTTTCTCCATAAACTTATCTATCTCCTTATCCGTCAGAGTTTTATTCTCATCCTGAAGTATAAAGCTTACGGCATAGGATTTCTTGCCGGCTTCAATTTTGTCGCCTTCATAGATGTCGAAAAGGTTGACTTTCTTCAGCAATTGTTTGCCGGCTTTGAAAGCAATGGCTTCTATATCAGCATATTTGACTGCCTGATCGAGCACCAGGGCAAGATCGCGGCGTACTTCGGGAAACCTGGATACTTCCTGATAGGTGAGATTGTGGTTCTTCACGGCACTCACCAGATTGTCCCAGTGAACCCCCGCGTAAAATACGGGCTGAGTGATGCCTGACTGCTTCAGCAGTTTATCGTGCAGACGGCCTATGCAGTAGATGTTTTTTCCATTCAGCTGGTAAACGGCTCCGGATGAAAAGAATGCCGGCAGGTTATCAGAGATCTGCAGTTTGTTCAGATCAAGACCGGTTTTGGCCAGTGCGCCGGTTACGAAGGAACGCAGGATATAGAAATCTCCCTTTTTGTCGGGCGAAAACCAGGTTTCGGGACCTGACTGACCGGTAAGAAACACCGACAACAACTTCTGTTCCCGGTAGTTCTTATCAACATTGCCCTTGGCCTGAGCTCCGGTGAGTTCATACACAAAGCCGAATTCATAGAGTTTCAGGTTGAGCTGCCTGCGGTTGAGGTTGTATGACAGGGATTCGAGACCACTGAAAAGCAGGGTCTGCCTCATCACATCCAGTTCCCTCGAAAGGGGATTGAGGATTCTGACACATTTATCGGGATCAAACCAGGTTCCACCTTCGTAATAGGCTGAACTACTGAGCGAATTGGTCATGATTTCATTAAATCCATTGCTGCTCAGATAATCGGCTACCAGGTTCTGCAGCTTCTCGCGATCGGGCCGCTGATGGTACGAAATGCTTGAGTTCAGTTTTTCACCGGCATCTATCCTGTTGTATCCATAGATCCGCAGGATTTCTTCGATCACATCGGCCACACCGGTGACATCAACCTTGAAGGGAGGAATCTCCAGCTCAAGTCCGCCGGCACGCTCTTCCAGTACCTCAACTTCGAGTCCCTTCAGTATCACTCTGATGTCTTCAGCAGGAATATCCTGACCCACAAAGCGGTTTACATAGTCATAATTCAGGCTGATTCTTCTGTGTTGAACCGGCACCGGATATACGTCAACCAGCTCAGATGTAATCCGTCCGCCGCAAACCTCCCGGATGAGCATAGCAGCCCTTTTCAGGGCAGTAACCGTAATTTCCGGGTCGGTTCCTCTTTCAAAGCGGAATGAAGCATCGGTTTTGAGGGTGTGCAGTTTCGAGGTTTTCCGCACAGAAACCGGGTTGAAACAGGCACTTTCGATAAACAGGGAGGTTGTTTCCCCACTCACCCCTGAGGTAAGGCCGCCGAAAACACCGGCAATACACATCGGTGATGTCTCATTGCAGATCATCAGGTCATCCTGGCCGAGCTTGCGTTCAGCGCCGTCGAGGGTGACGAAAGGGGTACCCTCGGCAAGTTTTCTTACAATCACCTTATTACCGCTAACGGCAGCAAGGTCGAAAGCATGCAGCGGCTGACCATACTCAAACAGGATATAATTGGTAATGTCAACCACGTTGTTGATGGGGCGTACGCCGATGGCTTTCAGCCGGTTGGCCAGCCAGGCAGGAGAAGGTCCGACCTGAATGCCCTGCATGGTGATTCCCGAATACCGGGGACAGGCTGCGGTATCTTCCACAATAACCTCAACCGGTGCATCGTTGTTGTCGATGCTGAAAGACCCGATTTCCGGACGCTTCAGTTCAACAGGGAAGTTGCCCAGCTTACGCGCATTGATGGCGGCAGCCAGATCGCGTGCCACGCCCAGGTGGGAAGCAGCATCGGCATGGTTGGGGGTTAACCCGATTTCGAACACCACATCGGTGGTGATGCCGAAATAGTCAGCTGCCGCGATTCCGGTTTCCACATCAGCCGGAAGCACCATGATTCCATCGTGGGAGTTTCCCAGGCCCAGTTCATCTTCGGCACAGATCATGCCTTCAGACAACTCGCCCCTGATTTTTGATCGTTTTATTTCGAATGACTCCTCGCCTTTATAAATCAACGTACCGATGGTAGCCACCACGACTTTCTGACCGGCAGCCACATTGGGCGCGCCGCAAACAATGTTCAGCAGTTCAGGGCCGCCAACATCCACGGTAGTGAGGCTGAGCTTATCGGCATTCGGATGACGAACGCAGGATTTCACTTCACCGGTAATCACACCTTTCAGGCCCCCTTTCAGGGATTCAAATGTTTCAACCGCTTCCACTTCCAGACCAATATCGGTAAGCAGGTGTGAAATCTCTTCCACGCTGAGATTTGTATCAAGGTAATCACGGAGCCAGTTGTATGAAATCTTCATCGGATAAAATTTAAGAAGGGCAAATTTAAGGATAAATCGTGAAAGGGAGGTCGGTTGCCCGAAAATGAAAGGCAGAGGGATTGATTCAAAGCCAGGGCAGGCGTCATGGAACACGCGCCAGCCGTAGGCAGGCTTCAAGGAATGCAGGTATACCAAAGGCTATTTCTATTACGCATTTAGCGTTACGCATAATGCACTATATTTCCAACAATCGTTTCAAAAATTCAAAAGCCTGAAGTACGTGGCAGGAACAAAGAAGTAAGAAGTAAGAAAGTGAAAAAGTAGAAAAAGAAATCAATCAATCATCTGATCACGAACCTGCCAGCCGGCAGGTTGCCCGGCCAATCAGCAAATTGGATAATCCGAAATCTGTATTCCGAAATCCGCAATCAACTGATCTTCCCCCAATCAAACTCACTTCGCTGCAGATGAATGACCATGGGTTGGTTCTCCGGTTTTTCGAGCCGGGGATCATCGGTGAGGGTACGGTGAGCAAACTCCCGGGCAATTTTCAGCAGTTTTTCATCCTTTACCAGGCTTGCCAGCTTCAGCCCGACCAGGCCACTCTGCTGAGTTCCCTGCAGGTCGCCGGGACCGCGCAGGTGAAGGTCAACTTCGGCAATTTCAAAACCGTCGGTGGTTTTCACCATGGTGTCCAGTCTTTTCCTGCCATCGGAAGTCAGTTTATAGCTGCTCATCAGAATACAGTGCGACTGCCCGGCGCCCCGTCCAACCCTGCCCCGGAGCTGGTGCAACTGCGACAATCCGAAACGCTCCGCATTCTCGATCACCATCACTGTGGCATTGGGAACGTCCACACCCACCTCAATCACCGTAGTGGCAACCATAATCTGCGTTTGCTTTTCAAGAAAACGCTTCATCTCACTCTCCTTTTCTGCTGCCTTTAACTGGCCGTGGACGATGCTTATCTGGTATTCCGGCAGGGGAAAGTACCTGGATACGGTATCCAGGCCATCCATCAGGTCCTGAAGCTCCAGCTTATCGGATTCATTGATCAGCGGATACACCACATAGATCTGTCTGCCCTGTGCGATCTGTTCCTTCATGAAACGAAACACCTTCAGCCGGTCCTTTTCATAAAAATGATAGGTTTTTACAGGCTTACGGCCCGGTGGAAGTTCGTCAATCACCGAAACGTCAAGATCTCCGTAAAGGGTCATGGCCAGCGTGCGCGGGATCGGGGTGGCTGTCATCACCAGCACATGCGGCGGTGTTTCACTTTTCTCCCAGAGCCTGGCCCGCTGAGCAACACCAAACCTGTGCTGCTCGTCAATAACTACCAGTCCGAGGTTATGAAACTTCACCTGATCCTCAATCAGAGCATGGGTTCCGATCAGAATCTGGAGCTCACCGGATAACAGCCTGCTGTGCAGTCCGGCCCTGGCTGCCTTACGGGTGGATCCGGTGAGTAAAGCCACTTCTACCGGCAGACCAGTCAGAAAACGGCTGATGGTTTTAAAGTGCTGACTGGCAAGTATTTCTGTCGGAGCCATCAGACAAGCCTGGCACTGGTTGTCGAGCGCGATGAGCATTGACATCAGGGCTACAAGGGTTTTGCCGCTGCCGACATCGCCCTGTAGCAGGCGATTCATCTGCTTGCCGCTGCCAAGGTCTGCCCTGATCTCCCTGACCACCCTTTTCTGGGCGGCCGTCAGCTCAAAGGGCAGGTTCTGATGGTAAAAACTGTTCAGATACCCGCCAACGTTAGAGAATATTTTCCCTCTGACTTTCTCCAACCTCACATACCTGAGCCTCAGCAGCTGAAGCTGTATGAAAAACAGCTCGTCAAACTTAATGCGTTCCTGGGCCCTGGCCAGGGAGGAGGGGTTATCGGGAAAATGGATTTTTACCAGCGCTTCGGCCCTGGGCATGAGGCGGGCGAGATGCAGAACTGCAGGGCTTAGTGTCTCGGGTATCGACTTATACACCTGAGAGATCAGCGTGCGCATGACCCTCATAATCCCTTTGGGCGTAAAGCCACGGCTTTTCATTTTCTCAGTGGTGGGGTACCAGGGTTGCAAAGGCTCGTTCTGATCGGCCAGCGCTTCTTCTGCAGATTCTATGTCGGGGTGGGTAAAATTGTACTTGCCGTTGAAGAGGTTGGGCTTGCCGAATATTACATATTCCCTTCCGACAACAACTTTTTCCCTGATCCATTTAAGCCCCTGAAACCAGACCAGTTCCGTTTCACCACTGCTGTCTTTAAAAGTATAAACGATCCTGGCTGCGTGGCCCTTCCCGAAAAGCTGCTGCGCTGTTATGCGTCCTTTCAGCTGTATCCATGCTGCCTCAGATTCTATTTCTGCAATCGTGAAGAAACGGCTGCGGTCGACATACCGGAAAGGATAATAGAGCAGCAGATCGCCAAAAGTGCTGACGTTGGCCTCCTTGCGCAGGATTTCAGCCCTGGCCGGACCAACACCCTTCAGATATTCTACCGGTGTATCGAGAATGTGCTTCAAGGATCAGCTCGTCTTCTTTGTAACAAAGATACAATTCTGCCTGTTTCCGTAAAAAGAAAACGCCCGGCAGTGAACCGGGCGTTTCATTATGGTTTTCGGGACTAGAATTCCCAGAGGTTCTGTTCGAAGGTGAAAAGATCGTTTTTAACCCGTTCGGCCTCCATCAAAGCATCAATTCCGGTGGCATAATCAGAGATACGACGGTCGTAAACGTTGTCTTCCTTATAAACATAACTGGTAAACATACGTTTCCAGAAAATGTCGTCGTATGTCTTTCTGGCTGCACTGTTATTCCTGTTAAACACTTCGGCCTTTGCAAGAACCGGACGTGCTTCGGGGAAATAGATCCAGAAGAGGGGATCGTACGCGCGGAAAAGACCCTTCTCGTCAAAATTGTCACGTACCGGACAGATACCAAGGATACGTACTTCCATTACCGAACGTTGTTTGTCGAAGAACCAGTCTTCTTTCACCCTGAAACGCTTGACATCGGAAGGATTGAACTTCACCGAGATCACCGTATCATACCAGTCGTAAGGAGGATACGGGCGCTGCATGGGAACCGAATCGACGCGTTCAAGACGGTTCATGATCTCCTGGTAGGTAAGCGGAACCAGGAATTCATCGGTAGTGGATGAGGCATCGTAGGCAGTAATTGTACCTTCCTTCAATGCATCCATCATTACCTGCATCAGGCTGCGAAGATCGTTGTGGGGGACTTCAGGATAATAGAAAGCCTGATTCATCTTTTCACGCAGATCAATCACACGCCAGATCCTTTTACTCCAGACAACATCTGCTTCACGAACCCATGGATAAGAAATCGGCTTCTTCTCCATTGTGACTTTCTTGTCGTAGATGCCATCACGGGGAGGGCTGTCAAGAACCTGTGAAACACCGGTTTTTGCAAATCCGGCGATCATGATTACGAATGCCAGTAAACCCAAAACTTTTTTCATTCTCTGTATTTTATTTCTGGAAACCTTTGTTGGCCGGTTTCCTGTTTGTACTAAATGAGTCCCGGACGAAACCGGAGGATACAAATTACTTTTCAGTAAATCAAGAACGGTATGTTCCGGTGTTGGTAAATATCAATAACAACGGTACATTCACCTGCTTTATTGTACGATCAGACTGATGGTACCCAGCTTACGGTTTCCATCGGGCCCTTTGGCCATGATGTTCTCAAGCCAGATACGCTGACCACGCTTGCTGTTGGAAATGAATGTCTGCATCTCGTCAGTAAGCCTGTTGCCGGTTCCAGGACGCTCATAGGTATCACCACCCCTTACACCAACGAAGGTAAAAGAAACAATCTCGAAATTGAGGTCGAAATCAAAGTCTTCGGGCATCTTCGGGATGAGGGCGCGGGAGGCCAGCAGCATGCTCTTCTGAACAGGTCCGCCATCTGTATTGGCAATGTAAGCCTTGGGATCCGGAACACGCTTGATGCGGAACTCGGCACTTCCCATATTGCGTGATGTTTTGCCATCATTGTGCTTAACAGTGATCACGGCTTTCTGTCCGAGAGGTACCCTTACGACCCAGTTTTTACCGTCAGCGGCACGTTTGATTGTACCGGTGCTGATCTCAGCTGAAACCTGTGATTCAGGAATACCGGAAGCTGAAATGGAAACAGGGTTGTCAACATTGGCATAGAACACATTCATTTTTGTAGGCGCCACCGAAAGCGAAGGCGTCATTACAAAATACTCTTCTTCAAAGGGATATTCCTTCAGGTTTCCTTCGGGATCCTTCACCTTGATTGAGCCGCTGTAGCGCTGCAGTCCGGTAGCACCGGCTGTGGCTGTATACTTGGCAACCCCGTTTTCTGTGGGCAGTCGTCTTCCGCCGATAATTACTTCGGGATCCTGCTTTGAATCGACAGCAGCAACCATGATATCGGCTTCGTAGGTATCGCCTTTGAATACCAGTTTTGAACTTGGGATTACCTTGGCGTTAAGAACGTCAAACTTGAAGTCTTTGGAGGTAACAGAATTCAGCAGCTTTGTAACCACATCTCCCTCAACCGAACGGATATCGGTAATCAGTTTATTCAGGAAGGTAACATTGGCTGCAAGGATAATGTGATAGAAATTGTGCATTTCCCAGTTCTGCTTGGCACCACTGGCATCACGGAAAGGTCCTTCGGTATCCAGACCCAGTTTTATCGATGCCCGGTCACCTTCATCGAGGAATCCGACAACAGAACTTTTATATGCTTCAATTTTTTCCCTCAGCTCACGCGACTTGCCTTTTGAACCGTCCTGAGAATTGCCGATGAAATAATTGGTTGATATATCATACTTGTCTTTGGATTCAATATCCCTGAGGGGGGTATTGCGGGCTTCCTCAACAGAAATTCCTTCTGATTTGGAAATTACTTCAAATTTTACTTCTTCAATGTAACTTACCAACTCGTCAGAGATCTTTTGTACTTCCTGAGCCTTAGCCCAGAAAGGACCAACCTTATTGGCATTAAGCAGGTTCTGCTGTTCAAAGCGTGCATAGGTTTCATCGTTTTTCGATTTGAGGTTCACGTTGGTGCCCTCAATACTTTTGTTAACAATCACAAAAGCTTCAATAATTTCAACCGAAACATTCAGAGCCAATAACGCAGTCAACACCAGGTACATCATCGCGATCATTTTTTGCCGCGGTGTTTCCTTGTATCCAGCCATATTCTATATTTAAAGTATTGTTAGAAAATCCGTTAATAAACCTGCGTTACTTCAGATTCACATTCATAGCAGCAAGCATATTGCCATAAACGTTGTTCAGTGCAGAAACCTTCTTGGTTAAATTGTCGAGTTCCTGTTTGTAGCGGTTCATTTCCTGGCTCGATTCACTGAGGTTGGTCAGGTACTGGTTGACGGTTGCATGCAGTTTGTTGGTATCCTCAACCTGAACAGTGGCACTCTTCAGCTGAAGTTCGTAAGATGCATTGAGGGCAGCAAGGTTGCTGGCAATTTTCTGAAGTTGCTCGCTGTAGGCTTTGTTGTCAAGGCCTGAGAAGTCGAACTTCTCGATGGATTTGGCCAATGCCTGGGCTGACTGCTGGTAGGTTCCGGTAAGCTGAGCGGTTGATTCGGCAGCTTTGGCAACATTCAGTGATAAGTCATTCACTGACTTGGAAGCGTTGGTCAGGTTACGGGTATAATCGTTGGTTGCTACAGCGGCACTGGAGAGGTCGGCCATTTTGCTGGCGTTTTCGCTGAGCGATCTCAGTCCTGTACCGAGACTTTGGATCAGTTCGGGACCGATTTTTGCTTTCTCGAGCATACCATCAAGTTCCTGTGTCGGGGTTTTACCTTTGGGTTTGGTTTCTCCACCATGATAGAGGCCGGCAAGTTCC
>CALMDN010000286.1 GCA_937864935.1 uncultured Bacteroidales bacterium | reverse complement strand
TCGTCTCCTGGCGTATGTGGGGTAGCGCGTTCGCCGGTGTCTTCCTCACCTACCTCATCGCGCCGCGAATCTCGACGGTGCAGAAGGCGATCACCGAGGCGAAGAAGGTCGGCGACACCGCGAAGCTGGCGGAACTGCAGGATCAGATGCAGACGATGATACGGCTTTCGGTCGACAACATCCTGGGCATCAGCAACGATAAAATGGTTCTTGACCTGCTGGTTAACTATGACCAGCCCATCACCAGCAGCAAGACAACCCTCAAACTCAGCGGACCGCGCGTTGGTGCCAACATTACCTGGGGGCCGGCTGCCGACAGAATGGGTGCACCAACCAGTGAAGGCGGTTTTAATATGTATCCCGTTAGCAGTATGATTGGCTATCAGTTTGAAAAACAATACCTTAGTTCGGGTGATTTCCAGGCGCTTTTTGAACTGATTCCCGGAATCAACAGTCTCGAATCAGGATATGTGGTCCCGACCTTAACCGGTTTGCTTGGTTTCCGTTTCAACAAATCAGGCCTTGAATTCGGATTGGGACCGAACCTCAGGTTTGTGCAGATGGCCGAAGGGTACTATGATGATCAGAACAACTGGCAATTGGGGGCCCCGCCTTCAGAGAACTATGAGGTGATCAGGGAACTTGACAGCCGTGGTCAGGTAGAAGTCACCACCGGAATGATCTTCGCCGTAGGCAAAACCTTCAGATCTGGCTATCTTAACCTTCCGGTGAACCTTTACATTTCACCCAGGAAATCAGGTTCTATTGCCGGAATTACCATTGGCTTCAATGTTGCCAAGAAGCCCAGGCTGGCAAAATAATTCCGGGATTGTTCATACCCAGCAACCGCAAATGAACCAACATCTCTGTGTGGTTGAAACGATCTGAAGTATTCATGAATGAAGAGCGCAACCGCTGGCAGTGGCCTTATTCACAGCCAGCGGTCTTACCTTTGCAATACATCCTGAATAATTTAAAGGTTCATATCTGAGGGAGCCCGGAATGCTTCTGATTGAATGTACTCAATCACGCTTACTCTGTTAATAGGTCTGATCCGGGAGTTTCCATTCATGGCTTTATATAATGCACGGGGGCTTCAGGGCCCAAAGGCAGATCAAGTACAGCCCATACAACGAGCAGCAGAGTCCAGAATACTGTAAACACCAGTGTATAAGGAAGCATGGTTGAAATAAGTGTCCCAAGCCCGGTATTCTTTTGGTATTTTGCAAAAAATACGATGATGAGTGCAAAGAAGCTCATCATGGGTGAGATGATGTTTGTGACCGAATCACCAACCCTGAAAATTGCCTGTGATAACTCTGGTGAATAGCCCAGTAACATAAACATCGGAATAAAGACTGGCCCCATGATGGCCCATTTCGCCGAAGCACTGCCCATAAAAAGATTGATAAAACCCGTAAGAAAAATAAACAGCACAATCAGTGCTACAAGGCTAAGGTCAGCCTGCTGAAGCATTGAGGCCCCTTTCACTGCAAGTATCAGACCAAGATTACTCCACTTAAAATAGGCCACGAACTGTGCAGCAAAGAAAGCGAGTACCAGAAATGAGGCCAGGGTTTTGAAGCTTTCACTCATTCCTTTGATCACATCATTATCGTTTTTAAATCTGCCGGTCACAAATCCGTAAACGATTCCGAAACTGGCAGCCATCAGGAATAAGAAGGCAATAAAACCTTTGATAACCGGAGAATGCAATATGGTGTTGTCTTCCCCGCGCAGAAACCCCTGGTCGGGAATAAGACCTGCTGCAAATATTCCCATCCAGGCAACAGCGGTAACTGCAACCCAGAAAAGCCCTTTTCTTTCCAGCGGATTCAGTTTATCGATGGGCTCAGGTTCAACATCACCGGTATATTTTCCGAGTCGGGGAATCACAATGCGTTCTGTAACCCAGGTGCCTGAGACAGCAATCAACAGCGTTGAAACTGCCATGAAATAGTAATTGGCAGTGGGCATCACATAATAAGCCGGGTCGAGGATTCTGGCCGCTTCTGTTGAAAGTCCGGCAAGCAGAGGATCAATGGTCCCGATAAACAGGTTTGCGCTGAAACCACCCGAAACGCCGGCAAAAGCAGCCGCCATACCGGCCACAGGATGCTTACCGGATGAATGGAAAATCACCCCGGCCATCGGAATCAGCAACACATACCCGAGATCGCTGGCAGCATTGGAAAGAACACCAGTCAGAACAATCACAAAAGTGAGCATTTTCCTGGGCGATTTAAGAACCAGCACCCGGATTGCTGCCCCCACCAGGCCACTGCTCTCAGCGATACCAATTCCGAGCAGGGCAACCATGACAATTCCTAGCGGAGCGAATCCGGTATAATTGGATACCATTTCAAGTACAATCCTTCTGAAACCTTCAGTTGAAAGAAGATTATGAACCTGTATAATCTCCTGTGTAGCCGGATGGCTGGCCTTCCAGCCAAGCACGCCTCCCAGCCATGAAACCAGCAGCACAGCAATGGCAAAAAGCGCAAATAAAGTTGCAGGATTGGGCAGTGCATTGCCACCCTTTTCCACCAGATTGAGAAATCTTGAAAACAAAGAGGGTTTAGAGTTGGTCATGGTTTCAGGCCAGCTTGGTTGACAAAAAAGATATTTTTGTGGAAATGAAAGTCAGATCAGGCACTTCCGGTTATTCAGCTAAACAAAAAAACCGCACCTGTGTTCATTGATTCAGGTAAAATCAACAACATGCCGCAATCAATAAAAGCCGGAGATAAACTTCCGTTGTTCAGCCTTCCGGATGAAAACAACATCAATATAAGCAACACGGAACTTACCGGAACTCCACTGGTCATATACTTCTACCCGAAAAATGAAACAACCGGATGCACCCGTGAAGCGTGCAGCTTCAGAGACCACTTTCAGGATTTCACTAATGCCGGTGCCCGGGTCGTTGGCATCAGCGCTGATTCTCCGGAATCACACAGGAATTTTAAGATAAATCACCGGCTTCCGTTTACCTTACTTTCCGACACCGGCAACAAAGTCAGAAAACTTTTCGGGGTTCCGGCTGACCTGTTTGGACTTATTCCGGGCAGGGTTACCTATGTTTTTAACCCCGAAGGTGTATTGGTACACTCCTTCAGATCCCAACTGAACACCGAAAGACATGTTACTGAGTCGCTTGAGATAATTAAACAGATGAAACATACCCCTTAACCCCGCGGCTCAGGCCTCCAGAACGGGGTCTCGTTGCGTCGCGGGAGATTGGTCAGCCGGATCTTCTCCCTGGTCAGCACATGGATCACCCACACATGGTAGTTGCCGGCTTCTCCACTGGTATAGGTTATCCACTTCCCATCCGGCGACCAGAAAGGTGAATAATCCTCAAGGGGATCTCTGGTCAGATTCTCAATGCCGGTTCCATCGGCATTCATGAGATAGATTTCATAATTTCCGGCTTCGTCTGCACCGTAAAAAGCGATGCGCTTTCCGTCCGGTGAAAACATACCCCCCGAATCATATCCCTTTCTGAAAGTCAACCGCCTTTCGTTACCACTATGGTAATCCATCAGAAAAAGTTCACCGTTGGATGCATAGGTTGAGTCCTCAGGTTCGCGGAGAGCCCGCGTGAAAATCAGCGACTTTCCATCAGGTGACCAGCTTGCTGACTCTTCAAAATCTTCATTAACTGTGAACCGTCTGACATTCGTCCCGTCAGCATTCATCAGGTACACTTCATTGGCCTTATGGTCCCTGTTTGACAGGAAAACAATCTCGCTGCCATCGGGGGAGTATACAGGCAGGTAATCCTTGAAACTGTTATCGGTCAGCTTTTCAGTATCCGTTCCTGACGCTGTCATTCTGTAGATCTCCTCCCCTCCTCCGCGGTTGCTGTAAAACAACAGGAATTTGCCATCGGGCGACCAGCTGGACCAGTAGTCCAGGGCCAGGTTGTTTGTCAGGTTCGTCTCTTTTCCAGATTCCAGATCGATGGAGTAGACTTCATAATTCCCATCCCGGGTGGAGGTGAAAGAAATCACCCCCTTGGGAAGTTCTGCATTGAGGAAAGTTTGCGCTTTGACAAAGCCTGCAAAGAATAACGGAAGAAATAAGATGCCGATCCAACCGTGAATAATGAAACCATTCATAGCCCAATAATATTTCGTTAACGATATCTTTAACCCTTTATCAACGAAACAGATAGGACTGTCGAATGTTCAAAACCTGGGATCGTCTTCTATTTCGCCTCACCCGATTCAAGAAACTTCAGCTTCAGACTGGTCTGATCAATGGAAACGATAGCAAATCTGGTTCTGATGATGCCACCCCAATAGGGTGAAACAACTTCAAGCATGCCCTCCTGCGAAAGGGTGTAGGTGCCATCAAAATTTCCATAGGTAACTGGAGGTGTCCCGCACCATCCGTCATTTTTCCTCTCAGTCAGCTTACCACCCATTCTGAATTCAAAGCCGGGGCCATAATCAAAACCATCGGCTTTCTGATAGGTAATCAGCGAATCATGGTATTCAGGAGAAATCCAGTAACCGATCAACAGTTCTTCAGGAACCTTTGCATCAGGTGTTTCCCTTTCACAAGAGCCCAGCAGCATCATGAATGCAGCCATAAAAAAGGTAGTCTGTATTTTTCTCATGTTTTTTCTTTTTAAGACGCAGAGCATTGGGGTTGGTTGCACAGTCAAAACAAAAAGACGTTGCCTCCCGGAAGAACCGTGGCACAAGGATATAGAAAAGTAACAGGTCAGGCTCAGCACATACCTGTAAATCTTTTTAACTTTGCTGCATGAAGATCCATGATGGCCCGGAAAACTGGCAGGCCCGAACAAGTTTGCTGTTGGGAGAACAGAATCTGAAGAAACTTGCCAATGCCCATGTTCTGGTTGCCGGGCTTGGAGGTGTCGGAGCCTATGCCGCTGAACAGCTTGCCAGGGCCGGAGTAGGCCGCTTGTCGCTGGTGGATGGAGACAAGGTCCATGCCACCAACCGCAACCGTCAGTTGCCTGCACTGATCAGCAATACAGGCAGGTTTAAAACCGAGATCATGGCTGAACGTCTGTCAGACATCAATCCTGATTTGGAACTTAAACTCTATACCGAATACATCAAAGATCAGCGAATGATCGATATCCTGGAAACGGGATATGATTATGTGGTGGATGCCATTGATACGTTGTCTCCCAAGGTCTATTTTATCTATCATACACTGAGGCTTGGCATGCCCCTGGTAAGTTCCATGGGAGCTGGCGGTAAAACAGATCCCACTCAGGTACAGATTGTGGATATTTCAAAGACCAGCAACTGCAAACTGGCCTATTATATGCGCAAAAGGTTACACAAACTCGGTATATGGACGGGATTTGATGCAGTGTATTCTCCCGAAGAGGTATCACGCACCTCTGTAGAGCTTTCAGAGGGAGAAATCAACAAAAAATCAACGGTTGGAACCATCTCTTACATGCCTGCAGTGTTTGGTTGTTTTTGTGCTGCAGCGGTCATCAGAAACCTTACTGCCCCAAAAACTCAGGGTTCCTGAATCCTCAGGGTTACTTTACTGATTTTTAATTATTAATACCTGATAAAGAAGCCAGGAGCGGCCAAATTATCAATATGCTACACACCCATGCCAGATAACAATCTTACTTAATAAAACCATAAGGATGAAAGGGTTAGATATGCCCGATGATAAAACCCTGATTGAACTAAGCGACCGGATTCTGATGCTCGAAGACAATCTGCGGGCCATCCCCGATATTATGTTCGAAGTTGACAATGAAGGTATCATCTACAACTACCATGCACCGGAAAATGCGAAGCTTCTGGTACCGCCTGAGATTTTTATCGGAAAAAAGACCTCTGCAATTCTGCCTGAGTCTATCAGCAAGCCGGTTGAGGAAGCCATCGAAGAAGCTTTTCGCTATGGTTCTTCGGTCGGGATTCAATACACCATTTATGAGAATGGGAAATCCGAATGGTATGAGCTTTCTCTTTCCCGCAAGAAGTCTGCTACCGACAAGCCCCGGTTTATTGCACTTGCCCGCAACATCACCAACAGGAAACTTGCTGAACAGAGATTGTCACGACAGAGTAAGATCCTCGAAAGTGTCGCCAAAGCAACCACAGCCCTTTTGTTGGGCGATGACCTGAATACCGCCATCAACTATGCCTTCAGCATCATTGGAACTGCTGCCAATGTAGACAGGGTGTATCTTTTCGAATACCACACCAGCAAACACGATAAAACAATGCTGCTGAGCCAGCGTTTTGAATGGTGCCGGCCAGGGGTTGAACCACAGATCAACAATCCCGATCTGCAGAACGTTCCGGCTGATTTTATTCCCCGATGGAACCAGATTCTTGGAAAAGGAGATGCTGTTTGCGGGCTCGTGAAAGACTTCCCTCAGGAAGAAAGGGACATCCTTGAGCCTCAGGATATCCTTTCGTTGCTGGTAGTTCCGGTTCAGGCCGAACAAAAATTACTGGGCTTCATCGGTTTCGATGACTGCACAGAAGGTACGCAATGGTCTGAATCAGAAACCCATATATTGTCCAGCATTGCTACCGGGATCGGTAGTGCCATTATGCGCAACCGTTCGGAAGAAAGGCTGAGGTTCAGTGAGAACAGATTCCGGCTGATGTATGAGGAGTCTCCGCTCGGGCTTGTACTTACCAACACTAAAGGAAAGATAACCGATGCCAACCGTTCATTTCTGAAACTACTCAACTACAATCAGGGCATGGTAGGCCATACCAACTTCCTGAATCTCATTCCCGATGCCTATACCAGAGAAAAACATCAGGTAATCATCAGCCTCCGTTACCAGAAACGGGCAGGCCCGGTTGAAACCCGGCTGATGACTGCAGACGGCACTGAGAAACCCGTTATTCTGAACCTGGTGCTGGTAAACGATGTTATGAAGAACCCGCAGGTATTGCTGGTCGTTGAAGACATCACCTACAGAAAAATAGCGGAAGCAGAACTTATAAAGGCAAAAGATGCTGCCGACAGGGCTAACCTGGCGAAAAGCGAGTTTCTGGCCAACATGAGTCATGAGATCAGAACGCCGCTCAATGCCATCATGGGATTCTCACAGTTGCTGGCTGATCAGCTCGACGATCCCAAGCACCGTGATTTCGTTGATGTTATCAGCAACAGCGGAAAAAACCTCCTGTTGCTGATCAACGATATTCTGGACCTTTCCAAAATAGAAGCCGGTAAGGCAACCATTGAGATCGAGCCTGTGAATCCTAAAATCCTGATCGAAGAATTACACAGGATATTCTCGCTTTCAACAAGGGAAAAAGATCTGGGATTTATTCTCCATTCCGACGATAACCTTCCCGATTCATTGTTGCTCGATGAGACCCGGATCAGACAGGTACTTTTTAACCTGCTTGGCAATGCGGTGAAGTTCACCACAACAGGACAGGTATCACTTTCTGTTAAAATCGTTGATAAGCCAAACGACAACAGTAAAGTAGATATCCTGTTTGAAGTCAGTGATACCGGTATCGGAATTCCGGAAGATCAGCATGAATCTATTTTTCAGGCATTCAGACAACAGGAAGGACAAAGTACCCGAAAGTACGGAGGAACAGGATTGGGACTGACCATCACACGTCGGCTTGTGGAGATGATGAACGGAAGCATCACCGTGTCAAGTGTGCCCGGATCAGGCAGCACATTCAGGGTTTGGCTCTACGATGTTGGTGTGTCTGCCCAGAAACAAATCTCACCCATAACCTCAGATTTCCAATCTGTTAAAAATGTGCTGTTCAATAACCAGCTGGTTTTGCTTGTCGAGGATATAGACATCAACCGCAAAGTGATCAAAGAAATGCTGCGCGGAAAGAACCTGCAACTGATTGAATCGGTCAATGGGGAAGAAGCCATGCGGACCCTGCGTGAGCATAAACCTGAAGTCATTCTGATGGATATGCAGATGCCGGTAATGGACGGATTTACTGCTACAAGGCTGATCAAGTCCAACCCTTCACTGAGTCACATTCCGGTAATCGCCCTGACTGCAGCGGCCATGAAAAACGAAGCCCAGGAAATCAGAGAGCTGTGCGATGGATATCTGCAGAAACCTGTTTCACCGGGAGCATTGATCATCGAGCTTGCCCGCTTTCTGTCTCATCAGAACAGCAAACAACCCGAAAACAGCAATGATTTTCCGGTTGACTCCATCAAAAATGTCAACATTAAATCAGCGCAGGTAAATGAGCTTCCTGACAAGGATTATTTGTTGACACTTCTGAAGCAACTAAAGAAAGTTACCGAAGGAATGGTAATTGATGAGATCATTGAATTCTCTGAGAAACTAAAAGAAGCTTCGGAACTTCATAACTGGAATACCTTCAGCAGGTTTGCCGGTGAGATCAGGCTGAATGCCATATCCTTCAGAATCGATAAATTAAATGCTGTACTCAGATCACTTGAGTCACATCTGGAAAGGTTGATGGAACTATGAATGCAGATTCAACAGCCCCCTTTGGAAAGAGTTCAGCCTCTGACCCCTTGATCCTCATTGTGGATGATCTTCCTGAAAATCTCGCTGTGCTTGGTAACATTCTTCGTGATGAAGGTTACCAGATTGCGGTGGCCAACTGCGGACCACAGGCAATAAAAATTGCCTCATCAAGAAAACCCGACCTCATACTCCTTGACATTGCCATGCCTGATATGGATGGTTTAACAACCAGTTGTCACATCAAAGAGAATCCTGAAACAGCCGATATACCGGTAATATTCCTTTCTGCAAGAACCGATTCGGTAGATGTACTTAAAGGATTCAAGGCCGGTGCGGTTGATTATATCACCAAGCCCTTTAAAGCAGGAGAACTGCTGGTGAGGGTATCAACACACATCGAGCTAAAGCGATCACGCGACCAGATAGCAAAACAGAAAGCCGCCCTCGACAACCTGCTTGAAACGAGAAAGAAGCTCTTCTCTGTGATTACCCACGACCTGAAAAGCCCATTTGCCGGTCTGCTTACCCTGATCAATGTGATGGTTGAATGTTTCGATAGCTATAGCACAGAAGAATTCAAAGACTCTCTCAGTCTTATCAAGGAAACATCAGACAACATTCACAGCCTGATGCAAAACCTTACCCACTGGGCAAAGCTCAATACCAATGCCATAGAATACAGTCCCCGGACGGTCAACCTTCTCAGCCTGGTTAAGAGCACTTTCGGACCATTGTCCATCAATTACCTTAAGAAAAACATCGGGCTCTATATAAACATTCCGGAAGAGACTACCCTGTTCACCGATCCTGACCTGCTCAGGGTAGTGATCTACAACCTGCTGAGCAATGCAGGAAAATTCAGTCATCACGGGTCATATGTTTCGGTGGATTATACAACAGATGCAACAGGTCCATGCATTACCGTTACCGATTCGGGAACAGGAATGCCACAAAGACAACTGGATAGCCTCTTCAATGGTGGCTCTGTTGTCTCTTCACCCGGAACAGCCAACGAATCAGGCTCTGGTATTGGCCTGCTGCTCTGCAGAGAGATGATTGAAAAAGCCGGCGGAAGTATCTCAGCAACCTCAGAACCCGGAAAAGGCAGTAGGTTTATCATCAGATTAAGTCCTGAGAATTAAACTTTTATAAATTTTTTAATATTTATAAGCTAAAAAAATGTAATATTGCTGCAAATTTCTTTTTTCTTTACTTTTACGTGGGGTTGGGATATCACTTTGGATTAAAGTAAAACAATTATCAATGACATCCGGTTTGTTTGAACGGGAAAACCGCAAGGAGGGGGATACTTTTTTCGACCAAAAATACGATTGGGTAAATTTTTATCCAACTCCGGTAATACTTACCGGAAATGATGGCTTTGTGCTTGGAATCAACAATGCCTTCACCCGCTATACCGGATTGTCATTCGGCGGTATTTCAGGCAGTCACATTTCTGAAATCCTTTCCGCTGAAGGTGAAGAAACTTATCTTGACGACAGAAGCATGCGCAGGAAAGCGCATGTTATAAGCCATAACTCTGAAAAACCACCCCAGGAATGTGAGTTCACTGTTGAAACCCTCCATCGTCCCGATGGCATTCAACTGGATCTTATTTACATTTATCCCTCAGGGATATCCCGGAATGGTTCACCTCATCCATGGCTGGAAAAACAAGCTATAAATCAGCAGGGGCATCGCGCAGAAACCAGCAGCGAATTGCTGACCTATTATCAAACCATTCTTACCAGTATACCCGAGCTGGTTGTGCTTACTGATTCTGGTGCCAATGTTATCGGAGTGAACCAATCTTCAGGGTTTCCGGTTTCACTTTCCGGCATTTCAGCCAATGGAAGCAACCTGCTTGAAGTTCTGCCTCCCGGTGCTGCCAGTCAGTTCATTGCTTTCAGCAAGAATGCGGGACCCGGAGAAAGTACCCGGTTTGAGGATCAGTTCTCCGCTTCCGGCAGCAGGTTTATTCTTGAATTCAGGCTCAACTGTGTTGACGAAGATCGCTTTCTGTTAATCATCAGAGACATATCCAAAGCAAGTGCTGATGAAAATGCACTGGCACAAAGCCACGGACGGCTAAACCAGATGCTGGCATTTTCTGAAGCCGGAAGCTGGGACATCACTTTCGGAGAACCAAACGAAGTTCATACCTGGAATTTTTTCGAAATTCTGGGCATCAGCGAGGTCCCCGGGAAGAAACCCAACATCAGTGATATCAGCCATTATCAGCTGGTTCACGCCGATGATCTGGAGCGGGTAAAAGCAACCATTGATTCGGCCATCAGCAATAAGCATGAATCGTACCATATCAGCTACAGAATCAATGGTTCAGGCGGGAAAACCCGGCATCTGAACACCGAAGCCCATCTTGAATTCGATGGGGACGGAAACCTCCATCGCTGGTCGGGAATCATTCAGGATGTCACCACAACACGAAAAGCTGAAAGACTGAAAGCAGCAGCCTTCCAGATCTCACAGCTGATTCACTCCCAGCACAACCTTGAGCACCTGATGCAGGCCATTCATCAGATCATAGCTTCGCTGATGCCTGCGCCCAACCTTTTGATAGCGCTAAGCGGCGACAATGAAGGCAACATCAACTTTCCCTATTGCAGTGATCCTGCCGGTGCACCGGATGCAGAATCTGCAGGCAAGGGTTTGATCGGTTATGTGCTGAAGACCGGCAACCCGCTTGTAGTTTCCGATGATGCCATCAACCTGATGGAAGGTGAAGGCATCATTGCACCACAGGTAAAAATACCTGTTTCGTGGCTTGGCGTGCCGCTTAACACACACAATCAGGTTCTTGGTGTTCTGGTACTCCAATCCTACTCACGTGATTTTGCATACGGAGAAGACGAAAAGAATATTCTGATCTTTGTATCAGAACAAATTGCACTGTCCATACAACGCATCAGGAGTGATGAAGCACTGCTGCGCGCAAAAAATCAGGCAGAGGAATCGAGCCGGCTCAAATCCTCACTGCTCGCCAACATGAGCCATGAACTGCGCACCCCGATGACCGGCATTCTCGGCTTCTCGGAAATACTCACTGAAGAGCTCGAAGACAACCGCTACAAGGTGATGGCCTCCACCATTTTCAAATCGGCCAACCGACTGATGTCGACACTCAATTCGATCATGGACCTTTCGGCCATCGAAGCCAACATCGACAGCCTGAAAATCACCACTGTCAGCATCAAAGCAGTCTTTCTTCCCCAGCTCAGAAACTTACACGCCATTGCCAGCGATAAAGGCATCTACCTACGTACCGCCCTCCCACCTTCCATTCAGGTACTTGCAGACGAAAAACTCCTGGGTCAGCTGTTGCACCATCTGCTCGACAATGCCATTAAATTTACCATCGATGGGGGTGTTTCTGTGAGTGCATACATCAACGATGCCAACAAACAGGAAGCCATCATCAGGGTAAGCGACACCGGTATCGGGATTGCACCGGAGCATCACAAAATGATCTTTGAAGAGTTCAGACAGGTGAGTGAAGGCATGTCGCGTACTTTTGAGGGCAGTGGTCTTGGACTGGCGCTGTGTACAAAAATATCCCGCCTGATCAATGCCCGTCTGTGGGTTGACAGTGTGCCGGGGAAAGGCTCAGACTTTTACATCGGGCTTCCTGCAGCTGCACAGGATTATACCGAAGCAGCAATAGAAAAGGAAAGTGTACCGGTAATCAATACACAGCGTCTTGGAAGAGGTCCGGTACCTGAAATACTGATTGTTGAGGACAATGAAATCAACCGCCGTCTGGCTGCCTTATACCTGCGTGAGCTCTGCAATACGGAAATGGCTGAAAACGGTTATGTGGCACTGGAAAAAATAAGGCGGAAAAAATATGATGCCATTCTTATGGACATCAATCTCGGAGCCGGCCCCAATGGTATGTCCATTGCCAACCAGGTGAGATCGATCGATCAGTACAAAGATGTTCCGATCATCGCTGTTACCGGCTACACCATGCAGGGTGACCGGGAGAAACTGCTTGCCAACGGCTGTTCTCATTACCTGGCCAAACCTTACGACAAAAAGACACTACTCAAGCTTTTCTCCGATATCCTCTACGCCTGAAAGCCAATGGCAATGCAGTGCAGCAGGCCGATTTCCCGGTAAATCCAGGACCTTATAAAGTGTAGGTTTTACCCTCTTCCGCAAGTTCTGTCGAAGGAAATATGCGCTGCGCTTCCTCAAGCAACAGACCCAGATGCTCATACCTGGCCGAAAAATGTCCGAGTAGCAATCGGCCGGCATCGGCAAGAACCGCAACATTTGCCGCATCGGCTGAAGTAGAATGCATTTTTTCGCGGGCAACTACAGCCATGTCGTTCATAAAAGTGGCTTCATGATACATAAGGTCGCAGCCTTTGATAAACCCGGGCAATGCTTCGAAAAAGCTGGTATCGGAGCAACTGGCAAACGATCTTGGTTTCCCGGGGTCGGTGGTAAGAACCTCATTGTCTATGATCCTTCCTTCAGCATCACAATAATCTGCCCCGTTTTTCAGTTCAGGGAAGAATGTATAGGGAACCTCATATTTCTCCGTAGCTTCCAGATTGATCTTTCTGGGAAAGGGCTTTTCCGCAAACAGGAAACCAGTGGTAGGTATCCGGTGCTGCATCGGGAAACTTGTTACCACTATCCGTTCATCTTCAAATATCTGAACAGGGGCATCATCTTTAACAACATGAAAGGTGATGGAATAAACAAGGCTGGTAAATGAAGCTTTCAGCTGAAGCCTGATGATCTCTTCGAGCATGGCAGGTCCGTAAATATGCAAGGGGTCGCGGCGACCCAGCAGATGGAAAGTCGACACCAGGCCGATCAGCCCATAAAAATGATCACCATGAAGATGACTGATAAAGATATGGTTGATCCGCATGAACCTGACCTTGTATTTCATCATCTGCATCTGGGTCCCTTCTCCGCAATCGATGAGGAACAGGCTTCCGCTGTAATTTACCAGCTGTGAGGTCAGGTTTCTGCCTTTGTAGGGCAGGGCAGCACTACTGCCGAGTATTGTAACGGAGAACTCTTTCATCGGATCAGGCTGATCATTCAGCGAAAAGGTTTGAAGTATCAATAGCTGGTAAAATTCAGCATATTCCTGCAAATTCTGACCACATTAAATGAAAAAATCCCCATTTCCGGGGATTTTCTCACAATTAAATCAGGAATGATTTATTCTTCAGACTTTTTATTTCTGGCAGCAGCCTTTTCTGACTCTTCCATATCTGATTTCAGGTTGGCCAGGGCTTCGAGGTCACCAAGGGTAGTTTTCTCAAGGTTATCCTTGATTTTCTTCACTGCCCGTTTGGTTGAATTCTCAGCGCTTTCCTTGCTTGCGTTCTCCTTAACCTTTTCGGTTGCGGCGGCATCCTGGAAAATACGGCTGTGTGAAAGAATGATTTTCTTGTTGTCCTTCGAGAACTCAATTACCTTGAATTCCAGAGCTTCATCCACCTTTGCCTGGGTGTTGTCTTCCTTCACGATATGGCGAAGCGGTGCAAAACCTTCCACACCATAAGGCAGGGCAACAACCATTCCCTTATCACTGGCACTGGTAATGGTACCTTTGTGCACTGAGCCAACAGAGAATACGGTTTCAAATACATCCCAGGGGTTCTCCTCGAGCTGTTTGTGACCAAGGCTCAGCCTGCGGTTGTCAACATCCACATCCAGTACAATTACATCAATCTTCTCACCGATCTTGGTAAATTCTGCAGGATGCTTGATTTTCTTCGACCATGAAAGGTCAGAAATATGGATCAGGCCGTCAACACCTTCTTCAAGCTCAACAAAAATACCGAAGTTGGTAAAGTTGCGCACGGTAGCCACGTGTTTCGAATTGATCGGATATTTTTCCTTGATGTTGGTCCATGGATCAGGAATCAGCTGCTTGATACCAAGCGACATCTTGCGTTCTTCACGGTCAAGAGTCAGGATAACGGCTTCAACTTCGTCGCCAACTTTCAGGAAGTCCTGAGCGGTGCGCAGGTGCTGCGACCACGACATTTCCGAAACATGGATCAGGCCTTCAACACCCGGGGCAATCTCGATGAATGCGCCATAATCGGCAATCACCACTACGCGGCCTTTGACCTGGTCGCCAACCTTAACGGTTTCGCTGAGTGAATCCCATGGATGCGGTGTGAGCTGTTTGAGACCAAGGGCAATACGTTTCTTGTTTTCATCAAAATCAAGAATAACAACCTTGATTTTCTGGTCGAGCTGAACGATTTCTTCCGGATGGTTAATGCGGCCCCAGGACAGGTCGGTAATGTGAATAAGACCGTCAACACCTCCGAGGTCGATAAATACACCGTAAGAAGTGATGTTCTTGACGGTACCTTCAAGGATCTGACCCTTCTCAAGCTTGCTGATGATATCGGCTTTCTGCTGCTCAAGCTCGTCTTCGATGAGGGCTTTGTGCGAAACAACCACGTTTTTGTATTCCTGGTTGATTTTTACAACCTTGAATTCCATCACTTTATCTACATATACATCGTAGTCGCGGATGGGTTTCACGTCGATCTGTGAACCGGGAAGGAAGGCCTCAATCCCAAATACATCCACGATAAGACCACCTTTGGTACGACATTTAACGTAACCATTGATGACTTCTTCTTTTTCGAATGCCTGGTTTACGCGCTCCCAGGAACGGAGGATGCGTGCTTTTTTGTGTGAAAGCAGAAGCTGGCCACCCATATCTTCCTGGCTTTCAACATATACTTCAATTTTATCACCAACTTTAAGATTGGGATTGTATCTGAGTTCTGATTGTGGAATAACACCGTCTGATTTGAATCCGATGTTTACGACAACTTCGCGTGAGTTCATGGCAACCACCGTTCCGTCAATCACTTCATGTTCTACAATTGAACTAAGGGTTTTGTCGTAAAGGCTTTCGAGTTTGGTGCGCTCGTCGCTTGAATAATTCTCATGCTTTTTACCTATGGCATCCCAGTCGAAATTTTCCAGTGAGATCTGCTCAATCAGCGGAGCTTTCAGCTTCTCAACTGTAGGCTCATCGTCTTCGTCGATAACAGCTGCTTCTTCTTCAACAATTTCTTCTGCGACTTCAGCTGTTGCTTCTTCTGTAACCTCAGCTGCCACTTCTGCGGCTTCTTCAGCTGCTTCTTCAACTTCTTCAGCTACGGCTTCTTCAGCTGCTTCAACGGTTTCTTCAGCTTTGCCGGTAACTTCTTCCGATACG
>CALMDN010000285.1 GCA_937864935.1 uncultured Bacteroidales bacterium | reverse complement strand
GGGGAGCAAACCCAGGTAGTGAACATATATATTTCAGCAAGTAAACTGGCCAACCTGGGCATTGATCTGAATGTACTCAATCAGACACTCAAATCGCAGAATCTCCTTGTGAATACCGGCGAAAAGAAAGCAGGAGACCTTCAGATAAAAGTGATGGCCGATGGAACCTACAAGAGTCTGGATGATATCCGGAATCTTCTGGTTGCTTCATCGGGAGGAAGCCAGATTCGCATTGGTGACTTTGCAAAAGTTGAACTTGGCATCAATGAGCCGCCGGCAGAGCTTATGAGGGTCAATGGCAAAGAAGCATTAGGGTTCGGGGTTTCTACTGCCCGTGGAAAGGATGTCGCACTAACCGGCCGTCAGGTAAAACAGCAAATGGACCTCATACTCCCGCGCATTCCCAAAGGGATTGAAATTGTTTCACTTTACCCGGAAGATGTAATTGCCCAGCAAGCCAACAATGGTTTTATCATCAATCTCCTTGAGTCAATCGGGATCGTGATTGTTATCATATTTCTGGCCATGGGAATGAGGGCCGGATTGCTCATAGGAAGTTCACTCATATTTTCGATCGGGGGATCCTTGCTTATCATGCAATATATGGAAGTCGGTCTTAACAGAACATCTCTGGCAGGCTTCATCATTGCCATGGGTATGCTGGTTGATAACGCCATTGTGGTTACCGACAATGCACAGATCGGGATTAAGCGTGGACTGGCCCGTAAGCAGGCGCTGATTTCCGGTGCAACTATACCTCAGTGGGGGTTGCTCGGAGCAACACTGATAGCGATTTTCTCATTTCTGCCTCTTTATCTGGCACCGTCATCGGTAGCCGAAATCGTTAAGCCCCTGTTTATTGTGCTGGCAATTTCACTCAGCTTAAGCTGGGTTCTGGCACTGACCCAGACTACCTCATTCGGAAACTTTATCCTGAAGGAGGCCAGCTCGGGTGATAGCAAAGACCCTTATGATACTCCGTTCTATAACCGTTTTGCCGGGTTTCTCACCGGACTGATCCGCCGGAAATTTATTACCATCCTGACAGTGGTTGGCTTCTTCATCGGAGCACTGGTGATTATGGGGCTCATGCCAAGTAATTTTATTCCCAATCTTGACAAACCATATTTCCGGGTAGATGTGTTTTTCCCTGATGGCTTCAATATCCGAAACACAGAGAAAAACATGAAAGAGGTTGAAGAGTATCTTTTGAAACAGCCAGCAGTGAAGACAGTATCCATAACCATGGGGAAATCGCCACTCCGTTATTATCTGGCTTCGGCATCTTTCGGGCCAAAACCCAATTATGCCAACATACTGATTGAGCTAACCACCGATGACTCAACAAAATTATACGAAGAAAGACTCGATACCTATTTACGTAAGAATTACCCGGATGCGTGGATACGCTCCACCCTTTTTAACCTGTCACCGGCTGTTGAAACACCAATAGAAATAGGGTTTATCGGTGAAAATGTCGACACACTGGAAAAATTGTCAAACCAGGCCAAAGAACTGATGCGTGCGATACCTGAGGTCTCTGATGTGCGTTCAAGCTGGGGCAATAAGGTGCCGGTCTGGGTGCCCAATTACTCCCAGGAGAAGGGTCAGAGGCTCGGAATCACCCGTCAGAGCATGGCGAATTCGATCAAGCTGGCCACCAACGGACTTGCTATGGGAGAGTATCGTGAAGGCGACATTTTTATGCCGATTCTGATAAAGGATGAAAGCTATGACCGTTTTAACCTGTCGAATCTGGGGACGCTTCCGGTATTCAACTCCAAAGGGAAAACGGTACCGCTTGAGCAGGTTGTGGAATCGATGGAAATGGAACATCAGTATCCTGTCATAAAGCGGTACAACCGCGAGCGTTATATTCTGGCCCAATGTCAGCCTTTGAGAGGTCAGAACACAGCTGCAGCTGCAGCGAAGGTCTTCGAAGCAGTCAATCAGATAAAGGTGCCCGAAGGGTATAAAATGAAGATATTCGGAGAAGCTGAAAGTCAGGCCGAATCAAACAGTGCCCTTGCCGCCAATATGCCGCTGACCTTTATGCTCATGTTTCTTGTCCTGCTTCTGCTTTTCCGGTCGTACCGAAAACCGGTGATGATCATTCTGATGGTTCCGCTCGTATTTATCGGGGTGACTTTCGGACTTGTTGTAACCGGTAAATCACTTGACTTCTTTGCTTTGCTGGGTATTTTGGGTCTGGTTGGTATGAATATTAAAAATGCCATTGTGCTGGTTGATCAGATCGGTATTGAAACCGATGCCGGCTTGTCGCCTTTTCAGGCTGTGATCCAGGCTACCAAATCCCGTATTATCCCTGTGGTTATGGCTTCCGGTACCACCATTCTTGGTATGCTGCCGCTTCTCCCGGATGCCATGTTCGGTGGAATGGCCGCCACAATTATGGGCGGGTTGCTGGTTGCAACCCTGCTTACAATTTTTGTACTTCCGGTAACTTATGCAGCTTTTTTCAAAATAAAGGCCCCAAAATCATAGATTATGAGAGTTTTTCTGACAATCATTGTTGTTCTTTCGTTGCTGAAGATATCCTGGTCACAGGTAATTACACTGAACGATTACACGTTGAAAGTAATTGCCTACAATCAGAATCTTAAGATAGCCGGTGAAAATGTTAACAGTGCTGATGCTGCTGTTAAATCTGCGAAAACGGGTCGTTTGCCCAGTCTTGGTTTTGATGCCGGATTCAACTATCAGTTTGACCCCTCAACGGTTTTTTCAACCAAACTGAAAAGTGAATCCTGGTCAGCCAATCTGGCTGTTATTCAGCCGGTTTATAATGGCCTTGCCTTGTCCAATCAGACCGAAATAGCGAGACTCAGGTCATCCATTGCTTCCCTTTCGAAAGATGCTACTATGGAAGAGGTTGTATATTCCTCCTGGATATTGTATTGGGATGCTTCTGCAAATCAGGAGTATAGTGAGTTGTCAAAAGAGTATTTCAGCCTGGTGAAGCAATTGTATGATGTGGTCAGAATCCGGTTTGAAGATGGGTTGATCAGCCGCACCGACCTGCTT
>CALMDN010000284.1 GCA_937864935.1 uncultured Bacteroidales bacterium | reverse complement strand
GCATATACCGTAAACTGATTAATTTCGACTACTTCGTTGCCGTACTTGTCTTTTCTTTCCTGAAAATACCGCTTACCATCAGCTACGAACTGGCCGGTTTCAGAAATTTCAGCCTTCTGTTGCAGGCTGGTGCGGCTTACCATCTGCTGCAAAACGACAAACGCAGTTTCAAACCATTCAACGAAGCCTCTTCCCGTCTGGTGTCAACAGCCCTGGAGGCGAAAAAAATCAACGATGGATTCTGGAGTGCTGGCGGTGGAATCACCCTCGCCTATAAGGCTGGCAGGGCCTTTGAGCTTCAGCTCACCCCCCGCTTTGAGTACAGTTTTATTTCCATCGAAGGCATCAAACCACGGCCTGAGCCCTCCTATGGCCTGTCCATCGGGCTTCTTTATAAAATAAATGCAGGCCCGTGAAACCTTTCTACTCCCATTTGTCCCTTTAGTCCGTAAAATCACCCTAACCCAATTGCCAAATTATCATGAAAAAGTCTCTACTCACCACCTTCGCAGTCCTTTTTATGGGCATTCTCGCTTTCGCACAATCAACGGGAATCCAGATCAATCCGTCGTTCCTGTCAGCATCGCTGCTGCAGGAGAGCGACACAACCGTTACCACACAGATATTCAACAACACCGCTGAAGAAATCAGCTTTTCGTTTCCTGGCTTTACCGACCGCAACAATGGAGGTCCCGATGCTTACGGGTACACCTGGACCGACAGCGACGACGCAGGCTATTTTTACACCTGGACGGAGATATCGGAAACAGGAACAGAAATCACCACACTAACGGATGACAACAGGGTGGGTCCATTTGCGATGGGATTCGATTTCCCCTATTACGGAGAATCACGCAACCAATTCTGGATCAGTTCTAACGGAGCTATCCTTTTCGATGACATCAGCCTGGTATTCGCCAACGGCGTCATCCCTACAAACAACTACTATCAGACGGACTTTATCGCTGCCCTCTGGGATGACCTTAATTTTAACACCGATTCCAGCACAGCTTTTTACCAGGTGTTTCCCGACAAAGTAATTGTTCAGTTTGAACACGCAGTGCAATACGGAAACACAAGATGGGCAACTTTCCAGGTAATACTGATGTCGAACGGTGCCATCACCCTGAGCTATAAGGCGTTTTCAGATGATTTCAACTTCCCGACAAATACCATCGGACTCCAGTCGCCCGTAAGCGGAGTGGGGTTGCAGATTTCATACAACGAACCTTACCTGCACAATGAACTGAGTATTTTCATCAATGCCGGCGGTGAGGAAGCCGATTTTATCACTTCAATTCAGCCTTCATCAGGAACCATACCGGCATTCTCAGCTGCCGAAGTTGTGCTGACTTACTCCAGTGCCGGATACACCCCGGGCCGGTACAATCAGACCGTTACCTGCACTACCTCCGACCCGGCATTTGATACCCTTAATGTATACAACCTCATGGTTGTCAGCGAATTACCTATGTTCATCGGTACGGTAAGCGATGCTGACAGCGGAAACCCACTTGAAGGGGTAAATGTAACAGCCGGTTCCTTTGCCACCACCACCGGGCCTCAGGGTAACTATGAACTTCAGGTTACCCCGGGCACCTACACCCTCAGCTTTGAAAAGCAGGGTTACGACATTGCTGTAAGCGGGGATTATTCCGTAACCTATGATGATGTTGTAAACGTAACGCAGGCACTCACCCTTTCTGATGAATTTATTGTTGGCGGAACTGTGTTTGCCGGCATCTATCAGCTTGATCTGGGATATGTAAATGCTTTTAAAACCGAAGGAGCTCAGGTAATTGACATCTTTGCAGACCTGATCGACACCCTGGGTTACTATAATTTCCCGGTACTCACCCTCGGGGAATACCTCATCAAGGCAGAACCTGCCTTCGGATCCCAGTATGAGGGTGGATATCTCCCTACCTATTTCGGTGATGTTGTCCATTGGGCCGATGCCCAGGTTATTGATCTGACCAGCAACATATTCAATGCCGACATTAACCTTGTTCCTGCTACCCTGGCCAATTCCGACGGACCTGGTACAATTTCGGGCTACATCTATCATTCGGGCGAAAACAAATCGGGGGATGCCCTGATCCCGGCTGCCGATATTCCGATCGTTCTGAAGCAGGATAACAAGCATGCCATGGTGATGTCAAACAGCGAAGGCTATTTTGAATTCAGCAGGCTTGACTTCGGAACCTACACCATGTTCGCCGAGATGTTTGGCAAGGAAGCTGAATTCCGCAACATAACCATCAGTCAGAACAACGAATCCTCTGAAGCCAACAACCTGTTTATCTATGCTGCTGAGGTACTTTACGGAATCGGCGAACAGCTGCCGGCCGGCGTTAAATCCATCAGTGCTCCCTATCCCAATCCTGCTTCAGCCGAAGTTAGCGTACAGCTGAACCTCACGGCTCCTGCCACCCTCAGATTTGAACTGATCAACACCCTGGGTCGCGTTGTTACTGGATTCGAACACGCCTCAACCGGTGGCAGCATCAAGATTACCCTGCCGGTTTCTGATACCCCCGGCGGCATCTATTCACTCAGGATCAGCGACAGCAACGGACGCGCCATCAGCAGAAAACTGGTGATCCGGTAATATAAAAGTCTAAACTACTACCCTTACTGAATACGTTGGATTGATTTCTCATATTGGTTGAAAGAGCCGCCTCTTCGGGTGGCTCTTTCAATTTATGACCAGAGATAACAATCTGCATCAGGCCGAAGCTTCAATGCAATCTCAATGCAGCTTTCACCGTTAGCATAAAAATTCCCATCTTTGCAAGAGCAAATCCTCCATGAATCACAAGAAACCGTACCCAGGATTTATTTTCCGTTTGTTTACTGCCGCATTGCTGCTGCTTGCGGCCTGTGCCAACCCGGTATCCCCTACCGGAGGGCCCAAAGACAGCACACCTCCTGAGGTTCTGCGGTCGGTTCCCGGGAACCAG
>CALMDN010000283.1 GCA_937864935.1 uncultured Bacteroidales bacterium | reverse complement strand
TTGTAGATATCATCTTCCCTATGATGAATACAAACCAAAAAGGTATATTCATTAAACATGCATTGCGACGTGCCCAGGCAATTTCTGTGATTAATCTTTCGATGATTGTGGAGGTTGTGAATGGTATTGTTGGAAATTCCTCCATCACCCTGGGTGCAGTTGCTCCGACAATTATTCATGCTGAGGAAGCAGAAGAATTCCTGGCTGGAAAATCTTGGACCGAAGAAAAGATTGAGATTGCCAGAAAGCATCTTGTGCCCAAGCAGTTGCAGGAGCATGGAGTCAAGGCTTCACAGCTGAGTTTTTCGAAGAAAATTCTCGAACACATCATCGACGGATATACCCGTGAATCGGGGGTCAGGCTGCTTGAAAAGCAGATTGCCAAGGTGATCCGCCATCAGGCCAGATACATTGTTACTGGCGAAGCCTACAATGTTGAGGTGGATGAGAACGATCTCAAGCGTATCCTGGGTCGCGACAAATACCATCACGGAACAGAGAAAACAGCCCACAACGCCGGTGTTGTTACCGGTTTAGCCTGGACGCCTGCCGGCGGAGAGATTCTTTATGTGGAAACCAGCCTGAGCCACGGAAAGGGATTGCTGGGGGTTACCGGAAATCTGGGGGATGTGATGAAGGAATCGGCTACACTGGCCTATGAGTACCTGAAAGCGCATGCAGAACAGCTTGACCTCGACAGCGAAGTCTTCGAGAAATGGAATGCACACCTGCATGTTCCTGAAGGGGCGACACCCAAGGATGGTCCTTCGGCCGGTATTACCATGTTTACGGCTTTGGCTTCGGCATTCACAAAACGGCCGGTAAAACCCAGACTGGCCATGACCGGTGAGATTACCCTCAGGGGAAAAGTGTTGCCTGTAGGAGGAATCAAGGAGAAGATACTCGCTGCAAGGCGTGCCGGTATCAGGGAGATTATCCTGTCGGACGAAAACAGGAAAGATATAGAAGAGATAAAACCGGTTTACCTGAAAGGTCTCAGTTTTCATTATGTAGATCAGATGATAGAGGTGATTAATCTGGCTTTAACTGCCCCTAAGGAGGCAAAAAACCATAAAAGTATTCAACAATAATATTCAGCGGAACCTTTTCCGTTCTTGAAAATGAAGAAAGTACTTATTATACTGGGCCATCCGGTAAAAGATACCTTTTCTGATTCGCTCAGGGAAGCTTACAAAAAAGGAGCAATCGCCTCGGGTGCAGAAATCAGGGAACTCGTTTTAAGAAAACTCAGTTTCGACATCAATTTCAGCCAGGGATACCGTGGCAACCAGGAACTTGAACCTGACCTGCTTCATGCACAGCAGGAGATAGCCTGGGCCGATCATCTGGTGTTTATCTATCCAAACTGGTGGTCAACTTTTCCTGCATTGCTCAAAGGTTTTATCGACCGAACCTTCCTGCCTGGTTTTGCTTTCAGGTACCGCAAGGGTTCACTGTTATGGGACAAGCTGCTGACCGGACGCTCAGCCAGAATCATCGTCACCATGGATACTCCGCCGTGGTATTACTGGCTGGTATACCGCCGCCCCGGGCACAATGCCATGAAACGTGGTATCCTTGAGTTCTGCGGCATCAGACCGGTGCGCATAACCACCATAGGTTCGCTGAAAATATCTTCAGAAACCCGGCGTGAAGCATGGATAAAGAAAGTTGAGAAACTGGGACGCAGACTCATCTGACCAGCTCACCCCCTTGCCAGTTGCAAGCCTTATTCTTTTACCAGCTTGCTTGAGTATACACCCCTCTCCGTCACCAGTTTAATGATATAGGTGGAAGGTTCCAGCGCGTGCAGGTCAAATGCCTGTTCGTGGTGGCCGGCCGGCAGATTGTTCAGGGCAACCCTCAGGAGTTCTGTCCCGTTCAGACCATTGACCGAAATCGTTACATCTCCCGGTTCAGCCAGATTAAAGGGTACCACCACCCGGTTGCCTGCCGGATTGGGCCTGGGAGATAACAACCGGGTTTTTGTAAACATCTGATTATCTGTGGATACCACGGTAGCCGCTTGTTTCAGCAGTATCTGGTTGTTCGGATCGAAAGTAAAGGCAATGGGTTCTTTATCAAAAAGGAAAGCATATCCCTGTCCGCTGTAGTCATTCATTACCCTGAAGATTGTATCGGTGCCACCGGAAAAACGAACCTGCAGTTCGAGGGGCATTCTGAAGAAGGGGGCGTTTGCCTGAACCTGCTCTGTGAAGAAGTTTACGTTCCAGAGGTTATCTCCCAGGTTTTCAAAGCTGTATGAGTTGCTGTACACCGGATGATTCGGCTCGTACAGCCATTGGTTGAAGAACCAGCTCAGGTCCTGACCGGTGACCTCGTTCATCTTCTCAGTGAAATCGCCGATGGTAGCTGACTGATACCTGAAGTTGACCGTATCGTTCGCATATTCATACAGGCTGTTGAAGAACAGTGAATCACCAACCACATAACGGTACATGTACAATACACATGAACCTTTCATATAGGTAACAGCATAATTGAACAGGGTGCCATTGGGAGGGGGACTGGCAGCCCAGGTGGGGTTGGATATGGCCCATCCCGGATTGTTTGCCAGGTAATAGGCTGCGTTGCCGTTGAGTTCATCTATGTAGGCCTGTTCTCCACTCACTTCACCAGTCCACAGCGCCTCAATATAGGTTGCGAAACCTTCGTTCAGCCAGATGTCGGCCCAGGTGGCACAGGTGATCATGTCGCCGAACCACTGGTGGGCGTATTCATGGGCAAGCAGCCATTCGCTCCAGCAGTTGGAGCATAGGCTCGTGAGGGTCTGGTTTTCCATACCGCCCCAGGTGAACTGGCTGTTCAGGGTGGCAAAACC
>CALMDN010000282.1 GCA_937864935.1 uncultured Bacteroidales bacterium | reverse complement strand
ATTTACTCGAAGCTTCACTGGTACCAGAGCTTAAGGCAAAGTACTTCACCTTGCCCGGCCAGCTTACAAAAGCCTCACCGTTGAGGGTGCGGTACCACCATTGCTGGTGAATGGAATTGTAGTCAAATACCGGTACTTGCTGCCTGAAGGCTGTGATGACATCCTTTTTCTTAAGCATCCCGCCAAAATCGTAGTTTTCGCCAAAGGAAGTATATTGCGCAGCACTCAGCAGTTTCTTTAAAGTTACAGCCTGCTGTTTTGCGGGATTGGCTTTTCTGATTTTATCCAGGGGGATTTTGCTTGGCAGCTCGATGGCTCTTTTGATTATAGATCCTAGAATGGGCATCGGGATTATTTTAGTTGTTGATTTTCGTTATCGGTGTGTAAAATTAATTATTTTTTGATATTAAGTCGCTCAGGGCAGTTGTGCTTTCACTCAACAGGCAGTGGTTGGCGAATCCGGTTGCGCAAGGCATAGACTGAAGCCGGATCTGCAGGGTACAAACCGGTAAAGGGTCAAAGTACCGCCTGTTATACCGTAAAATACGCACATGCAGGTAAAGCACAGGTAATCAGGATGCAGGGTCATGGAATTGCCCTTCAGCCCTTGTCTTTTCTTAGGATGCCATTGATGTTTCGACCGTGCGATGTGAAGTTTCTGTGAAATGGTGAGCAATTCATCTTTTTTGGTTAGGTTTGTTATAAAAATCGAAAAAACATGAAATTACTGCGGTCTGTAGCTGGTTACCTTCTCAAAACCCTGCTGTTACTAATTCTCGCAACCGGTATTTTCCTGGCCTGGCAATCCATTCGTGAATTCAGGCCACAAACGGCCGAAGTTATCCCTGTTGACGGAGTTGCCGGGGTGGCGGGCGATACACTCACCATCGCCACGTACAACATAGGATATTGTGGCCTTGGCGCTGAAATGGACTTTTTTTATGAGGGAGGTACCATGGTAAGACCTGAAAAAGAGACCTATGACAAGTACCTTGGCGGAGTGATCGGCCGCATTGCCTCGCTTCCAGATCCCGACATAATTTTCCTTCAGGAAGTAGATACCCTGGCCAAAAGAAGCTGGTATTCAAATCAATATCGTTTACTCAGTAACAGGTTTGAAAAATACCATACATTCTTTGCCCTCAACTACCGGGCCTGGGTGCCCATGCCCCTGCTGAAACCCATGGGGAAAGTCCATGCGGGGCTGATGCTGATGAGCAAAACGAATCCTGCCGGTGTTCAGCGCCATGCGTTCAGCGAAGGATACAGCTGGCCCATGAGCCTTTTTATGCTCAAGCGCTGCTTTATGGAAGCCCGCTACCAGACCAGTGATGGGAAGCAACTGGTGCTTGTAAATACCCACAACTCAGCCTTCAGTGATGCCGCTGAAATCCGTGAAAAGGAACTGGGGGAACTGAAGGCATTTCTCATGGAAGAGTATGCCAAAGGCAATTATGTGATAGCCGGAGGCGACTGGAACCAGAACCCGCCGGCTTTTGATACAGCTGCTGTAAAGGCCAGTTACAGGGTCAAAACAATCACACCACCTATTCCTGCAGATTTTACCCCCGAAGGCTGGCATTATGCCTGGGATCCGCAACATCCTACAAACCGTGATGTAGACATTCCCTACCACGACGGCAGAACATTTACGACGTTAATAGATTTCTTCCTGCTGTCGCCCAATGTGTCACTTCTTGGAGCAAATGCCATTCCAACGGGATTTGCCGAATCTGACCATCAGCCCGTGGTGGTGAAGGTAGCCCTGAAGAAGTAAACACTTTTTTCGGAAACAGGCTCAATTGCAGTGCACCTCCCGTCTCCGGCAACCTTTCCCCGGAGTTCATTGTAGCTGGTCATGAACCGGATGACTCTGCCGTGTTTAGCGTCAGGTAACAAACAGGTCGGCTGCAATGCCATCGGCCAGCAGTTTACCTTTCCGAGTCAGGGTATATTTTCCCTTTTCGGCAATGATACAGCCCTGCTCTATCCACCGGCCGGCATTTTTTACAAAAGTCTCAGCCCTGGCTGTACCGAACCTATGCTCGATTTCGTTCAGACTGCATCCCCAGATGGTGCGTAACCCGGTCATTATGTATTCGTTGTATTGCTGCGATGCATCCAGAAATTCCACCTCAAAGCCGGGTTTCTGCTGGTTTATTCCATTGAGATAGGATTCAACCGAAGAAACATTCCATTGTCTGCTGATCCCGTTGTAAGAGTGGGCGGAGGGGCCCAGTCCGAGGTAGTGATTGCCCATCCAGTATGCCGTGTTGTGCAGGGCAACTTTTCCCGGCAGGCAGTAATTGGATATCTCATAGTGCTGATACCCGCTTGTTCCCAGTTCATCCATCAGCAGTTCAAACTGCCTGGCAGTCTGCTGTTCATCAACTGCTGCAGCTTTGCCTTTGCGTATCATTACTTCAAGGGCAGTTTTTGGTTCTATCGTCAGGGCATAAGCCGAGATGTGGGGGATTTGCATTCCCACGGCAATGGCGATGTTGCTCAGCCAGCTCTCGTCGTCAAGACCCGGAATACCGAAGATCAGATCCAGGGAGAGGTTATCGAAACCCGCAGCACGTGCATCTGTAAGGCAACGCAGGGCCCGTTCAGCATTGTGCACACGGTTAAGGTACAGAAGGTCCTCATCCCGGAATGACTGTACCCCAATGCTCAGCCGGTTGATCCCCGCATTTTTCCAGTACCGGAGCAACTCAGGTACAATGTCATCGGGGTTGGCTTCAAGGGTGATTTCAGCATTCCCACTCAGGTTAAAACCTGAAGCAACAGCATCGAGCAGATAGCCAAGCTGTGATTCATTCAGTAGTGATGGTGTTCCACCACCGAAATAGATGGTATCGATGGTTTGTCCACTGAGATAGGACCGTTGCAGTGCGGCCTCACGGCCTATGGCATCAATCAGGGCAGGAAGTGTGGAACGTGACGCAACCGAATAAAAGTTGCAGTAATGACATTTTTGCCTGCAGTAAGGGATGTGAATGTAGATTCCTGCCATGGTAGCTGAACTTTGTTTTTTGTCGGGAACTCCGTCAGTTACCGACAACAACCCTGATGCCCAATGGGATAACATCAAACTTCATGGGTGTATGTCCAAGAGATTCTCCGTCGGTCTCGAGGTAGAGGGGAGGGTTTGACTCGATCTCCACTGTTTTTGCCCTGAATGTTTTCACCTGTTTCATCGAGAGGAAGGAACCATCGTAAAGCTTTTTGACACTGCGTATCACCAGCAGGCGGCTAACACGGGTGATGATGGTGATGTCGAACAGACCGTCGTCGGGGATGGCCTCCGGGGCCTGCATCATGCCTCCCCCATTGAAACGGCAGATGGCAACACTCATGCTGAAGACATCCGGGTTGATTGTGTGGCTGTCGATGACAACTTTGCAGACCACAGGGTTATAGGTTAAAAGGCTGGTAAATAGACTTATGATGTAGGAAAATGGGCCGCTTTTACCCCTTTCCTTCACTTTGTTGGTGCGTTTCGCCACCATGGCGTCAAATCCGATACCGGCCATATTGATAAAGTGCCGTTGTTTTTCCAGCTCTTTCTGCCTGTAAGAAACCCTGCCGACATCCTGCAGCCTTGTCTTTTCATTCCGGATAACCTCAATCGCTTCTTTATATCCGGAGGGAATGCTGAATGAACGACCCCAATCGTTGCCTGTTCCAACTGAAATCATGGCCAGTGTGATGGTTTCGGGAGGATATTTCTTTTGGGTGTATACACCGTTTAACACCTCATTCAGGGTGCCGTCGCCACCCACAACGATGATTTTGCGGTACCCGTTTTCTATGTATTTACGGGCCAGCTTAACCGCATGATTGGGATGTTCAGTAAAAACATTGGTAAACTGAATGCCGGCTACATTGAGAAATGCGGCAAGATAGTA
>CALMDN010000281.1 GCA_937864935.1 uncultured Bacteroidales bacterium | reverse complement strand
TGTATCAGGGAAAGTGCCAATCTGCCGTTGCTGAACAAGGGCGACCGGATTGTGATTCACTACACCGGAGCATATAACCTGACCCAGTGGATGCAGTTCATTACCCTCAGGCCCAATGTAGTACTGATCGATGAAGACTCGAAAGCCCATATTGTGCGTGAGAATGAAATAATGAGCACAGTAACCGGGCCCGACAAAACGCCCCCTCATCTGGCCTGATTAAAATAATTAAACAAAAGCATTGCAGACTTCTTTAAAATTCATACTTTTATGAACTTTATTGGACTATTAATTACACCACCGCCCAGCGATAGTGGTTTTACTTAGGAAATCAGGATTTCCGGCTGGTGCAGGAGGCTTTCAGGTAACAAACACTGCTGAATGATACACTTTTCCGATAGGGCTATTGTCGAAGGGCTGAAGCTTAACAGTGATTTCATCATCAAGCATGTTTATCAGGAATTTTTTCCTACCATTCGTTATCTGATCAAGAAAAACACCGGGAATGACGAAGATGCTGAAGATATTTTTCAGGAATCGCTGATTGTGATTCTGAAAAATGTACAGAAAGAAGACTTCTACCTCACCTGTTCCTTTCTTACTTACCTGTATTCCATAAGCCGCAACCTGTGGATGCAGCGGCTGAAAGTAAAGCGCAAAGGGGCGACCAGTTTCGATCTGATAGAGAAATTCTTCAACATACCGGAGACCGCCAACCGTGAAGCTGCAGAGAACGAACAGGCCAAGTACCGTATTTACCGTGAGCATTTCAATGCCATGGAAAAAGACTGTCAACGCATTCTCCTGCTTTCGCTTCAGAAATATTCGTCAAAAGATATCGCCGATACCATGGGTTACGGGTCAGAAAACTACGCCAAAACCAAAAAGTACAATTGTAAGGAACGGTTGAAGAAAGCCATTATGGGCGACCCGCGCATGAAAGATTTCATTGAATAAGCGTAATTCCACTTTTTATTTTAAGAATACTCCCTGTCATGCTTAAATCCGAGAAGCTGATAAACGAATTGTATACCGGTATTCTCAACAGCTACTCAATGGTTTTTTTCTCGAAAAATCATCTGTTGGCTGTACTGTTGATTGCTGTTTCGTTTTTCGATGTTTATGCCGGTGTTTCAGGATTGATTTCGGTGATCACGGCCAACCTTGCAGCCCGGTTTCTTGGGTTGAATCATTACAATACCGCCAGTGGATTCTATGGGTTCAATGCCTTGCTGGCGGGCATCGGTCTTGGAATTGCCTATCAGCCATCGGTGGCGTTTTTCGGCCTGGTGATGTTCGTGGCACTGGCTTCTCTTTTTGTATCGGTGACTTTTGAAGGGGTGCTGGGAAAATACGGGTTGCCATACCTCACCATCCCCTTCCTGCTGACTATGTGGCTGGCAGAACTGGCATTCAGAAGCTACTCGGGACTTGAAACCGGAGATGCGGGAATCTACACCATGAACACCCTTTATGCCCGGGGTGGTGAAGAAAGTGTAAAAATCTATGAATGGTTCTCAAACCTGAGCTGGCCGTTGCCTGTTGAAACCTACTTCAAATCGCTGGGGGCCATCTTTTTTCAGTATCATCTGCTGGCTGGGCTGATTGTGGCAGCCGGGCTGCTGGTATCCTCGCGGCTGGCATTTCTGCTGTCGGTACTTGGATTTGCTTCTGCCTGGCTTTTTTACGATCTCGTTGGTGCGGACATGCACGAACTTGATTACAGCTATTTCGGATTCAACTTTATGCTCACAGCCATTGGCCTTGGCGGTTTTTTCATGGTTGCATCCAGGTGGTCGCTGCTGTGGGTCTTGATTCTGACGCCCATTCTTTCGGTATTGATCAGCAGTACGGCAAGCCTGTTGCTCCCCTACCAGCTGAACATCTACTCTCTGCCCTTCAACCTCGTGGTGCTGATGTTTCTCTATGCCATGAAATTCAGGGAGCGCATGCTGCTGAAGCCCGAAACAGTTTCGGTTCAGCACTTTTCTCCTGAAGAAAACCTCTATGCCGGTATGAATGCCCGTGAACGTTTCCGCAATCAGCAGTACCTGCAATTCGGACTGCCCTTTTATGGTTCGTGGCTGGTTTCACAGGGTCACAGTGGGGCGCATACCCACCGGGATGAGTGGAAACAAGCCTGGGACTTTGTTGTGTGCGACGAAAAAAGCCTCGAATTCAGCGGCGACGGATCTGAGGTTACCGATTATTATTGTTTTGGCAAACCTGTGCTGGCAGTGGCCAACGGATGGATTCAGGAAGTGGCCGACATGGT
>CALMDN010000280.1 GCA_937864935.1 uncultured Bacteroidales bacterium | reverse complement strand
AAAAAGTCAACCTATTTCAGGCATCCACAGCTTTTTACTTTTTACTTTTTACTTTTTACTTTCTAATTCTCACCTTCCCATTCCCTGAAGAATTCGTCAAGATACGCCAGCATAAAGTCATGCCGTCTTTCGGCCATGCGTTTGCCGGTGCCGGTATTCATCAGGTCTTTCAGCAGCAGCAGTTTCTCATAAAAGTGGTTGATGGTGGGTGCCTGGCTCAGGCGGTAGGTTTCTTTGTCCATTCCAGGAACCGGAGGGATACCGGGATTGTAGATTTCACGGTTTCTGAATCCTCCGTAATTGAAAGTGCGTGCAATGCCGATGGCACCCATGGCATCGAGCCTGTCGGCATCCTGAACCACCGAAAGTTCGGCAGAGCTGAATGTTCTGGCTACCTGACCACCCTTGAAGGAGATGTTGCTGATGATCTTACTGACATGGTCAATCACGTGTTCGTCAACATTCAGTGTTTGCAGAAACTCCCCGGCCATCCGCGGTCCTTTCGTTTCATCACCATCGTGAAACTTTGCATCGGCGATGTCGTGCAGCAGGGCTGCGAGTTCAACTACCAGTATGTCGGCTTTTTCTGCGGCAGCAATGTTGACCGCGAGTTTCCAGACCCGGTAAATGTGCCACCAGTCGTGCCCGCCCTCTGCCCCGGCCAGGCTTGTCTCAACAAACTGCCGTGTGTTGTCTATGATTTCCTCGTGTGTCATGCAGCAACAGGTTTTTTCAGCTCCGGAATATCTCTTTCCTGACCGTAACTTTATCGAGCATCCTGCTGTTCACTTCCACCCCGATTCCGGGTTTTGCGGGGACATCCATGGTGCCGTCGGGATTTACCAGAAATTCGGGCTCCACAATGTCTTCGCGGTAATACCGTTTGCTTGCCGAGATGTCACCCGGGAGAATAAAGTTCTGCAGTGATGCCAGGGCCACATTGCCGGCCCTGCCGATGCCCGATTCCAGCATACCTCCGTGCCATACGGGTGCATTTACGGAGGCACAGTAGTCGTGAATTTTCACCGACTCGGTGAAACCACCCACCCGTCCCGGTTTGATGTTTATGATGCGGCAACTGCCCAGTTCAATGGCGGCCCGGGTGTCATCCACCGAATGTATGCTTTCATCCAGGCAGAGCGGGGTGGTAATTTCGCGCTGTAATTTAGAATGCGCGTAAATATCATCGTAACCCAGGGGTTGTTCAATAAGTGAAAGCCCGTACTCATCCATCTGCCTGAAAATGTCCACATCAGAGAGGGTATAGGCCGAATTGGCATCCACCTGCAGCAGCAGCGCGGGAAACTCCTTCCGGAGTGCTTTTACAAACTGAAGGTCGAGCCCCGGCGCAATTTTAATCTTGATCCTGGCATACCCTTCACGCAGGTACGACTCTACTTTCCTGATCAATTCCGGCGCGGATTCCTGAATGCCGATGCTGACACCAACTGCCACCTTTTTGCGGGTTCCACCCAGCATGGCTGAAAGTGAAATGCCCTGCTGTTTGGCCAGGGCATCCCACAAGGCTGCCTCGAGACCGGCTTTGGCCATTCTGTGGCCCCTTACTTTTTCGTTCAGGGCTATGGCTTCGGCTACCGTATCAATGTTTTTACCCAGTACCGACGGGATCAGGAAATCTTTCAGGATGTGCCAGGCAGTGGTCACCGTTTCGTAGGAGTAAAACGGTGTGCCTTCAGCCACACTTTCGCCCCATCCGGTGATCCCTTCGCCATCTAACCTTACGATGATGTGTTCTTCATCATATTCGGTGCCCATGGAGGTGACAAAGGGGCTTACCAGTTCCATCCGGATGTGTCTCAGTTCAATGCTTTCAATTTTCATAGAGTTATCAGTTTAATACATTGGCAGAAGAGCAGTTACCTGTAAAGTTTGAGTATAGGAAACCAGGTAAGGTCGCGAAGCAGGTGACGGTATTTGTCGTAGGTAACCAGTCCCAGCATGGATTTCGGTTCCAGGGCAATGGCCACCATCAGGCCTTTCAACTGGTTTGTCGGGATTTCAATATAGGTCTTGCTGATCTCCTCCGGAGAGAAAATCTGAGGTTCAAGGCCGGGATTGACAACGGTATCTCCCTCAAAATCAATGAAATCAATCCGCTGAACGAAAGCCCGTTCAATTCTGTCGGTTGGTGCAGGTTTGTATGGTTTTCTTGTCAGTTTCTGCCTTTCAGCCCAATCGAGCACTTCAGTAAGGTCGTCGGGAACGAGGTAAGCCACCGGTTTTTTCACCTCGGTCAACGACCTGACCACGGGCCGGTAATCGGTGATCGTCAGTGTAGAATCTCTGCCTGTTTTCACAGAAAGCACAGGTAGCTGAAGCTGCTGACCGTTTCCGGCATGGGTTGACTGAATCGATATGCCAGCGGTCACCGACCCTTGCACCAGGGCTTTCCTCTCATCATTCACGATTTTGAGGATTTCATCTCTGTTGGTGTAGGAAAACTCCAGCAACGACCTCATCCCGGCCATCTGGCTGAGGCTTCTCTGCTTCAGGTTCTGGATGTAATTATCGGTACCGTTCATTCCTTCCTGGATGAACGAAAGGGTCTGCTGAATGGCGAAACTCTGGCGGCCATCGTTGATGTCGAAGGTGCTGTGCCTGAGGTAACCCTTTCCCGGAGGGTCGCCCGGGCAATAAACAAAGGATGAATAGTTGTTCAGCGAAAGCTGGTTCATCACGAATGGGAGGGTTTTGTTCGCCGCAAAGTTTCTGATCTTTTCAGAAACATTCAGGTTGGTAGGCGCCCCCAGGGCAACCAGGGTATTCTTCCGGAAGCCCTCGTTCACCCATTCATCACTGTAGGGG
>CALMDN010000279.1 GCA_937864935.1 uncultured Bacteroidales bacterium | reverse complement strand
GTAACAACTGCTCTGAGGTAGTGAAAACGGCTTTCAGGTTTTTAAAATGCGCAGGAAGTTCAGGCATGGCATTCAGCAGGTTTTCGATCGAACTGGGATACCCGTAAATCAGCACAGCACTGCTGAGCCGGTTGTGGTTGAGTTTTAAATCAGCAGAGATCAGATCTCCCTTGATGAAGTAGTTGTTCTGCAAGGTGTGGTAAAAACCTTCGCTGAGCTGCCTGTTGACGGTACGCAGCGAATTTCCGGCAATGGTAACAAAGGGATCGCCCGGTTCATAGCCGCTGCAGCGGCTCCAGAAGAGGTAATTGTGCGCCCACATCCACGAAAGATGCTCTTTGTCAACCATATAATAAAAGGGTTCGCCGGTGCTTCCCCCGGTCTTTTTCTTCTGGTATCCGCGGTTCTCAATGGGGGAGAAAATCTCCTGGTAGTGCCGGTTGATGAAGTGTTTGTCAGTATAGGGCAGGCGGGAAAGTACTTCAAGCGGCGAATGGATGATTTCCTGCTCACTCACGGAATGCAACAACGGGCTGTAATACCTGTTCGATCTTCTGATCGTGCCCAGAAAGCTGATCATGTTGTCGTTGCTCAGTTTTTGATGGGCCTTGTCATCACTTGCAAGTTTCTTCAGCTGCCGGTATTTGCCCAGGATGTCAGTACCACGGTACAGGTCGATGATTCTGATTCCCAGCTTCATAATATGGTATTTTCAATGATTCCGAACTTGCTCTGCCAGGTATGGGCCGACGCAGCTTCAATTCTTCTTTTCACCAGCTCAGGGGTGTTTTCTTTCAGGGCGGTTTGGGCCAATGACGGGTAATCTTCACTGCTGTCGGCGAAATAGACCAGGTCGCCGAAAAGCTGTTCGACTACCGGGATGCGGCAACTTACAATGGGCTTGCCCATGGCCAGGTATTCCAGCGTTTTTACAGGATAGGAGTTTCTGATCCAGTCGGCCATGATCCAGTTCAGCAGGCAGATGTCAAAACCTACCCCATAAGCGGGCAATTGACTGAATTCAACAGGACCCATGAAATGGATGTTCTCGATATTGTGAAGCATCCTGTAATCACCGAGTACCTTGCCGATGATGACCACCGAGAATCCGCTGCGGGCCAGCAGCTCAAAGGCTTTCTTATCGTTGGCATCAGAAAGGGTGCCGAAATAACCGGCAACAGGAAGCCCTTTCTCCCTTATCCGTGCCATGCGCGGATGAATCTCAATGTCGCCGGTAAAATGACTGAAATCCACCCCATGGGTAAGCAGGGTAACGGGTCGTGCCGAGAGGGCCTCAAGTTTGGTTTTGATGTTCAGAGAGCTCGCAAAAAGATGATCCACCTGGGTGCTGAGGCTTATTTCATCGTCGCGCAGGCGCTTCAACAGTTGCTGATCGTTGGTTCTGAACTCAGATATAAGATCGGCAGCCTGGTAAACCTTCGACCTGAATTTCTTCTTCAGCAGAGGATTCAGGGTGAAACTTCCTGAAATCCAGAGAATCGTTTTTTTATATTGAATGCCCAGAAGCAGGGAAACCAGATGCATCTGCACCTTCATCAGCCGGGCATTGATGCTGTTCCACCGGGCATTGAATACCGGCACGTAAAAAGGAATGAAAACATAAAAACCCTTTTCAACCCGCTTGAATAGTTTCAGGTGGGTCTTCAGTTTGTTCAGGACCTTCTTGTTTTTCGATACTTTGTTCTCTGAGTTTACCGATGGTGGTTTAAAGGCAATGGGATTCACCCAGAGTACCTGATACCCGTTTTTCCTGAACTGAAAGATTATTTGTCGTGTGCTTGTAACAGAAGGCCTGAACCAGTCTGTTCCGCTGCAAATAACCCATTTACTCATCTTTCGGATTTAGTTGTGTTGTTCAAATTCATTTTTGCAAATATCGGGCTTATTACAAAGGGGAAGGATATTGTCGTGCATCACCAGATGCAGGAAATTATCTACCTTTTGCAGCCTCGTAATCAAACGTTTGTTGTTGCTGATTAATTGATCTTCTTTCTTTAGTACGATTTTGAAATAGTCAGACCTGGGGCTGAAAACTTCACTGTCAACCACCGGGTTATATTTCTTTTTCTGCCAGGCAAGCATCTTCAGGTTAAACTTCCGGTTTAATCTGATGGTGCTGATGAGCAGGGGCCTGATGTTTTTTTCCAGCTTCAGTGAAACAGGAAATGCTGTAGATCTGATACTGTTTGATCTGGATTCAGAGGCAGCAATAATTGTGTGTGCTTTTTGAGATTTAATCAGAGATATCGGTAACGTGAGATATTTATTCGCTATCGTATCTTCCAGAAACGGGAAAATAGGTGTAACAAAGTGTGCAGCCCGACTAAGAATACGTTGCGAATTTCTGAAGGTACGGTACTCATTGTTGATAAAAAGATCGTCATTCAATACCGTATTTGTTGACGGTTGATTTGCGACCATACGCTGGAAGCGTTCAAGATTGTCAAATTTACTGAAATGGGGCAGGAGCGTATTCAATGTATTGGTGTCAACACCCTTACAAACCATTTGGAAATACTTCTCTACCAGACTGATTCTGTCGTTTACTTCAGGCGTTCTGAAAGTTGTAAGTTTTCCTGAATAAACATCCCCGTCAAGCCCTAAAAGTGCATTGCCAACATGCATACTGGCTGCACTGCCCAACGCAAACCAGGATGAAGTGTTGGTTGGGCACATTGCAACAAGCAGCAAAAGCCTGGGGTCAACCTCATACGAATCTAAAACGTGCAGATCGGTTTTCAGAAGTTCAGCGATTTGTTTAACAAACGGATAATCAAATACCCCGGTATCTTCTTTGAAAACGTATGGACTGAATGGAATGTTGTTTTTAATGAGGAAGGGCAGGAATATTCGGCTGTCCTTTCCTTTTGAAAGGTACAACCCGATAGGCTCATTCAGATAATTATATAGTTTCTGAAAGAAATCATTAAAAGCAGAGGATAACTCGTTGATTGCCTCCTTTTTATGTTGTTGTTTCCTTTCAGGAAGATTAAAGTATTGCAACGATTCGCTTCTTTCTTGACTAACCCGATAAACGGTTGAGGGTAACAATATTTTGATTTCATTGAATTCAGTACCATCGAATAAAGGGTATTCCATCTGAATCGCTTCTGCGATTCCCTGGTCGTTTACTGATACTTCGAAATCCGGATTACCCGCTATTGCAAAAAGGTTGTTGCTGAGGGCGATATCTTTTCCATTCTGATAAATAAAAAGATTATTACCTCCATGCTTATCATTGAAAACGGTTAAAGTATCTCTATCTGCTTCATATATAAACCCGGTGTATCGGCCATTAAAGCTTTTAAGTGCCTGGTAATCTTTATTTTTAACATGACCGAGAAATATTAAAGCCAGTTCGTCAGAGACTGTAAGATCGGGTTGTTTGTATCTGCGCAGAAGGCCAAAATCATAGAAAGTACCTTCAATGAAAGAAAAACTATCCTTATCCCGATAAAAGCTAACGCAGTCAAGCCCGGGAAGTTTTTCAGGCAGCAAAAGACCAAACTGGAAATGCCCCAGATTGTATAGGTGGGCGTTCCGGCCAAACCCACCAAAGAACCGTTGTATACCAGTACTGAGTTTCTCAGAAAGAACATCCGGATTTTCTGACTTTACCAGCAGATACCCTGTGATGCGCTGGGTTAGCTGCGTTGAAATCCGGGGGTTGTATTTTATTTCATTCATAATCAATTCTTTACAGTAGTCAGGTTAATTCTTTGATTTGAAGAAATGAAAAATTTCGGTTTTTCAGGTGTAAAAGGAAGTCTTCAATCAAGCCAAGATGCTGATGATGGAACTTGTGGTGAAACAGAACACCAATGATGTTGGTATTGTTTTCTGCAAGATGAAGTTGTGAGAGCAATTCATTCATTGTATAATGCTCAGCTGAATTGCTGTTTATGTATTTCCTGATGAGGTTTACCGAAACCGAAAATTCGCGAAAACGATAACCGGGCCTGATATCAGGATGATAATTGACTTTCCGGCCCCTGATAGTGTTCAATCTGAGGTTGCGACCAATGAAATTTTTAATTTTAACTTTTGGGGAAAACACGATTTTTGAGGAGATTACAGAATACCCTGTTGCATCAACTGCTTTTAGGGTAGCCTGATTGAAAGTGCCGTATGGAAAGGTAAACACTGGTGACCATAGTTCTCCAAAGTATTTATCCATAAGGGCTTTTCCTTTCCGGATATCAGTTAACTGATCATCATACGACCTGTTGCCGCCAAATTCCATTTTCTGGTCAGGATTACTCAGGTTATGGTCGTATCCATGCTGGATGATTTCTATCAGGTCAGGATTGGCTGTTTTTATTTCAAGGAGCCAATCAACAACTTCTTTGCTGAGGTTAGCCGGTTCTGCAGCCAGTGAAATTGGCATTTGGTGTTTAATAAATAAATCAGTAAATTGAATGAGCGATTCATCCAATGAATTTCTTACATCATCATTTCTGAAGAATATTTTTGTATTGGTGCCAGATTTTGCCATTCTTTCATTTTTTTTTCGGGCAGGCTGTCTGTTAATAAAAGATACTTAAATCAATGAAAATCAGTCAGTCGATTATTCTATTCATGAGCTGTAAATTTCCCTCGTTTGTGCTCCGATTTTTTCCCATGAATAGAAATCATTTGCCCATTGTTTAATGGAATTTCTGGTTTCCGGAAGGTTTTTATAGAGGGGAGATTCGAAATATTTTATTAGCAGTTCACTCCAGTTTTTTGGGTTGTTCTCATTCAACAGATAGCCTGACTTCCCTTCAGGGACATCCTGACTGAAATTTCCTATATTGGAAGCAAGTACAGGCAGCCCAAAAGTATAAGCCATAAAAATAACCCCGGATTGGTAAATTTGTCGATATGGAAGGACTATACAGTCAGCTGCCATAAAGTAGGTTTCAATGTCATTGCTATTCACATAGGCGATGCGATGCATAATCTTTTCCTTTAAAGGAGATTTTTCAATCAGATCCAGAATTTTGGTCTTGTATTCTTCAGATTTCGGCTTCCCTGCAATGAGAATTCTGAAACTTGAATAAAAGGAGGGAGGAAGAAATTCAAGACTTTCAATGAGAATGTCAAGTCCTTTGTAAAAGTCGATGTTTCCAAAGAACAGAACCACTTTTTCATTTAGTCCGATACTCAGGCTTTTACGTGCATCAGACTGTGATAAACCCTTCTGGATTACCCTGTTGTTAATCCCATGTTTTACGACCGAAATTTTCTGCGGTGATAACCGAAACTCATTGATCAGATCAACTTTACTTGCATGGGTATGAACAATCAGGTGATGGCTTAGTTTGTAGACTGTTTTTAGCGTCAGTCTGTTAGTCCAGGTGTCGCGGTTATCACGTTTTTCAGCATTTACATTGTGAACTGTATAGACTATTTTGTGCCCGCGTAGGCGTGCCAGCAGTGGCAACACAATTCTGTCAGGAATTTTATTCCGGTCGAGCCATTGGAAATGTATGATTCTGGGGCTGTTAAATATCAGATGTGCAATCTGAAGTAAATAAAGTCTCAGTATATTCCAGGCTTTGAAAACAATGGATGATCCACGTGATTTACTGTAAAAAACCGGATGGAATCTGACATTCTCAAAAGGCGAAAACAGTTTTTCCTGTTCATCAGCATCCAGAACATCAATGGTATCTTCTTTAACCAGTGAAAGCCCTGAAACAAGCCCCAACAAATAATCAACCTGGCCTGCATTGTTGAAGATAGAAATGTTCATTAACTCAGTTTTTGTTTTTTCTTAATTCCCAGAAGATTGAGGAATTTCCATTTGAAGAATCCTCCGATGTAATAATAATACTTCCTGATGATTACCCGATAGGCCACAATGGAAGTTGCATATTTTCTGTAAAACAACAAATCTTTCATGAAATGGTTGTTCGATTTCAGATCGCCAAGTGATTTAATCAGTAGCCTGAAGTTGTTGTTATGCTCCAGGCCGGAATTTGTTTTATCATTCCAGATTTTAAGTTGTGGAAATACTTTTATAGAGAACCCAGCCAGATGGGCACGGTAGGTGAAATCGCTATCGCCATGGTACTGA
>CALMDN010000278.1 GCA_937864935.1 uncultured Bacteroidales bacterium | reverse complement strand
GACAGGATCTTCAAAAAGCCCTCACAATGGCTGAAAAAGCCAACGGTCTGAGTCCGGATAACCCGACCTACCTGGATACCTGGGCCTGGGTTCTTTACAGGAAAGGCGATTACAAAGAGGCGCTGGAAAAAATTGAAAAAGCGCTGGCGCTTGACAATAAGCCCGGAGGGGTAGAAATGGAGCACTATGGTGACATACTGTTTAAGCTCAACAGGACGAAAGAAGCCATTGAATGGTGGCGGAAGGCAAAGGATACCGGCGAAGGATCCGATAAACTCGAATTGAAAATAAAGGACGAGAAATTGTATGAATAAGCATGCTATTAAATTGAGGTTCAATACTATACTAACCGTTCTCCTGGTGGCTATGGTTGCAACTTCCCGCAGTACTGCAAGGAGAATTATCAAAGAACCCATCAAGGAACAGGGGCCTGAATACCTTTTTCATAGCCTGAAATCGAACGAAATGAGGTATTCCAGCTTTTCAGCCAGATTTAATGCTTCGTTTACAAAGCAGAAAAATGAAACCTCGTTCAGTGGACAGATAAGAATAAAAAGAGACAGTCTGATCTGGATATCGATATCACCGGTTCTTGGAATAGAGATGGCGCGAATACTGATCACCAACGATTCAGTTAAATACATGAACCGCATCGATAATTACTACTTCATCAGCGATTTCAATTACATTAATTCATTGATTAATAGTACACTTGATTTTGATATGTTGCAGGCTTTCCTTACCGGAAATGATTTTTCGTTCTATGAAAACAGTTCATTCAAGGCCGGAATCAGCAACAATGTCTACGAGTTGGCTACTACCAACCGACGCAAACTGAAAAAATATGTCAGAAACAATCTGTTGATCAATATTCCCATTCAACATATCTGGCTAAGCCCTGAAACATTTAAAATTATCAGGGTTATGGTCAGGGAAACCCAGCAGGGTGGTCGCAAACTTGAAGGAACGTATGAGTATATAAGTGATGGAACTCAGCTTGTACCTGAAAAACTGAATTTTTTCCTTGAAACGGCGCAGGATAAAAACGACATCAGGGTTCAGTATTCAAAGATCAACACAACAGATTCTGTTTCTTTTCCGTTCAGAATACCGCCTAAATACACCAGATCTGACAAATTCTGAGAAATGAAGAATCGAAGGTTTTCCATAGCAAAGATTGGTCACCTGTTTGAAACAGGAATGTTGCTGTTTCTATTTCTTCTGTCTTCCGTTCTGTTTGCCCAGGATAAAAAGGCACAGCTTCAGCAGAAGAAAGCGAAGATAGAAGAAGAGATTACCTATACCAACAAGCTACTTGAGGAAACCAAGAAGAACAAGCAGGTATCGCTGAACCAACTGGTTTTACTCAACAAGCAAATAAACAAGCGGCAGGAGCTGATTTCGGCCATCAGCGGAGAAATCCAGAACCTCGACAAGCAGATAGCAGAAACCAATGATACAATCAATCACCTCAAGCAAACCATCAGCAATCTGAAGAAAGAATATGCAAGGATGATTTACTATGCTTCAAAAAACAGGAATGCCTACACAAGATTGATGTTTGTCTTTTCAGCCAGGGATTTCAATCAGGCTTACCAACGGCTGAAGTATTTTCAGCAATACAGCAGTTACCGCCAGAATCAGGTGAGGGTAATCAAAGAAAATCAGCTCTTGCTGGATGAAAAGCTCAGGCTGCTGGAAAAACAAAAAGCCCTGAAATTGTCACTGAAGCGGTCGGAGGAAACTGAAAAGAGCAAGCTTACCGTTGAGAAAACTGAACAGGACAAAACGGTTAAAAAACTTTCGCAAAAAGAAAAAGAACTTCTTCGCAAGCTCAGGGAAAGCGAAAAAGCTGCCCGTAAACTACAACAGACCATTGAGAACCTGATTGCAGAAGAGTTAAGAAAGGCAAAGGAAACAGCAAAAAAAACAGGTACAAAACCAACGCCGGAAAACAAATTCGGATTGACTCCTTCCGAAATCCAGTTATCAACCAGTTTTTCCGGTAATAAGGGTCGTCTTCCCTGGCCAACTGAAAGGGGAATTATTTCATCCACTTTTGGTGAACATGCTCATCCCATATTGAAAGGAATAAAAACCAGGAACAACGGAATAGATATTTCAACAGTCACCGGTTCTTCGGCCAGGGCTGTATTTGATGGTGAGGTAACCTCAACCATGACGCTGCCTACATACAACAATGTGGTAATAATCCGGCACGGAGAATACCTGACCGTTTATTCTAATCTTGGTCAACTGTTTGTAAAAAAAGGGGATAAAGTAAAAACCAAACAGCGCATAGGAACCATTGATACCGATGAATCGGGTAAAGCCAAATTGCATTTTGAGCTTTGGCAGGGCAAGAATATTCAGAATCCTGAATACTGGTTGATGAAATCACAATGAAATTAATTGCAATCGCTTGATATCAGCAAATTTAAATGAGTAACTTTGCAGTAATTAAAATATAAGTCTATGGCAGCAACAATTCTTTTAGGGGTTATCGGACCCTGGCAGGTAGTTATAATTCTTCTTGTTGTATTGCTTCTTTTTGGCGGCAAAAAGATTCCCGAACTGATGAAAGGCCTGGGAAAAGGAATCCGTGATTTCAAGGATGAAATGAACACCGATAAAAAAGAAGATGATCCTAAAAAACAGAACTGAAAATTTTCGCATTGCTCAGTTTCCCAGTATTTCAGTTCAATCAGATAATGAATTCGGCTGTTGCATCAGAGCCTCTCTTCAATAAAAGAAAAGCCTGTAACCAAAAGATTACAGGCTTTTTTGTGGAGCGTAGGGGAGTCGAACCCCTGACCTTTAGACTGCCAGTCTAACGCTCTAGCCAACTGAGCTAACGCCCCGGATGCAGGCTGACATACTTGCCTGACAGGGACTGCAAATTTATAACATTTTCCAGATTTTAAAAGAATTTTTTTTGCAATTCTTTCGCATATTTGCAGCATCACGAAAAGAACAACGTCATGGAATACCTGCGATTGTTTGCTGCCATAAAAATCGAACCCCAGGAACCGTTCTCCACTACCTACCATTTTCTCAGACAGGCCCTTGACTTTAACATCATCAAATGGGTTGAACCTGACAACATCCACCTGACTTTAAAATTTATCGGAAATACAGCCCCCGATGAAGTACCTCAGATTCAGGCTGCTCTGAACTCGGCTTGTTCCGGGATTCAGCCTTTTTCTCTGAAAATAAAGCGAACAGGCGTTTTCGGTAGTTTCTACGATCCAAAAGTTATCTGGTTCGGAATTGAGGAGAATGAAACTCTTCAGATGCTTGCCAGACAGGTATCACAGCAACTGGAGACTGCAGGAATCCTGGGTGACCGGCAAAATTTTGTCCCTCATCTTACCCTGGGTCGCATCAGGGAGATAAAGGACAAAAAATATTTTCAGCAACTGATGGGACGCTTTCATGATGTTGAAATCCAGCAACAGTATGTAAGTGGATTTAATCTGTACGAAAGCCAGCTTCTGCGCGAAGGGCCAGTTTATACAGTTATTGAGCGCTATTCGTTCTGATTGTTGATTATACCAGCCTTTTCAAGCTGTGACCTTCTTTTCGAAATCCTGATCTCAAGAATGTAGTCGAGTATGAAAGCAATACCTCCGAATAAGGAAACCAGTGAAAAATAGGCAGCTTCACGATCCATAATTCCTGTGGAAACAAGAATATTGGCCAGAATTAATCCAAAACCTATTCCGGTAAACAACAATCCATATTTAAGTGACGAAAAATCATCGGATTTCTTTTCAAAAGATAGGGGATCAAGGCCTCGTTCTATCAGAGCCATTCTTTCTTTCCTTCTTATTATGAGATAAACGATGCCATAGATTGTCGCAAATACAGTGGCAGGAATCAGAAATTCGTTCATGGTGTTTGGGTTTTAGTGTTATTGTTTGTTTTCTGATCATTATGACGCAAGGCTCAAATTTTGGTTACAAAATCTGTAAATATCATTACAATTTGTTGTATATTAGTGCTTTGTATCTGATCGCCCATTTTAACCAGATCTGGATTGTAACCTGTGCGACCGACTTACGTCTAAAACATCGCAATGAATAATCAGGACGATAATTTATTAATCCGTAAAATTCTTGACGGCAATACAGCAGTTTATACTGTGATTGTTGACCGCTACAAGGACCTGGTGTATTCAGTGGTACTTAAGATTTTGAAAAATCAGGAGGAGGCAGAAGAAACAGCTCAGGATACTTTTCTCAAAGCTTACCAGGCGCTTCCGGGCTTTAAACAGGAAGCCCGCTTTAGTACCTGGCTTTTCAGAATTGCCTACAATACAGCTATTTCCAGAACCAGAAAAAAACAAATTACAACCACATCCATTGATGATAAACTGATAGAAAACTACAGTACAGACGATTTTCGCGAGAACCTGTCTCAATCAGAGCCTGAAGAGCAACTGAATGCACTGCAGAAGGCAATGCTTACCCTGGGGACCGAAGATCAGTTGCTGGTTAATTTCTTCTATCACAACAGGTTGAGTGTTGATGAAATTTCATCTGTAACCGGATTGAGTGAGGCAAATGTGAAAGTTAAGTTGCACAGGATTCGCAGGAAACTGTACTCAGAAATGCAGGCGCTTATGGGTTCAGAAGTACCACAAATGCGTTAGTAATTACTAATTTTGCAGTCATGAAAAACAACCATATCAGCAACGAAGAGATCAACGATCAGTTTTTGTTTGATCTTTTTGACAAAATGCCCGTCGAAAAAGCTCCCCATGGGTTTACTGAGGGCATTATGCAGCAGGTCTATTCAGGAGTTGAACCCGTAGCCACAACTTCAGGAGAATACCGGCGTCAGATGCTCTGGGCTTATATAGGAATAGGGGCAGCCCTCGTTATTGTCATTGTAATGATCTTTGCTCAGTTACCTTTTCTTAAGATTGAATTGCCTTCAGATCC
>CALMDN010000277.1 GCA_937864935.1 uncultured Bacteroidales bacterium | reverse complement strand
AGTGCGGGATATGATTGCGGTCTGAACATCGACAGGTTCAATGATATCAAGGGTAAAGACATCATTGAAGGTTACGAAGAGGTTGCAATCAAACGCAAGCTGTAATTCACACTTCATCGGTAAAAATCAGAGGCTGCCTTTCGGGGCAGCCTTTGATTTTTAGAATTGGAATCTGATTTACCTGGTTCTGGCAGCTTTGAGCCTCTTGTCAACTTCAGGCCAGTTTACCACTTTCCAGAATTCAGTAACATAATCAGCCCGCTTGTTCTGGTATTTGAGGTAATAGGCATGCTCCCATACATCAAGAGCCAGCAGGGGGATGCCCTTGCGTTCGGCTACCTGCATCAGGGGGTTGTCCTGGTTGGCTGTTGAGGAGACAAAGAGTTCACCGTTCAGGGGATCGAAGGACAACCAGGCCCAGCCGGAGCCGAAACGTGATTTGGCAGCCTCATTAAACTGTTCGGTAAAAGCGCTGAAACTGCCGAAGTATTTCTTTATCATTTCAGCAAGTTCGCCGGTGGGTTCGCCCCCACCCTTGGGTGACATGTTTTCCCAGTAAAGCACATGATTGTAAAAACCACCGCCATTGTTGCGTACTGCAGCCGTAAACTCAGAGATGTTGGCAAATATTTCCGTTATCGGCATCGAGGCCATCTTCGTGTCGGTGATGGCTTTCATAAAATTGTTGTAATAGGCACGGTGATGCCTGTCGTAATGAATTTCAACAGTGAGTTTATCAATCACAGGCTCCAGGGCTCCGTATTCGTAGGGCAGCTCTGGAAAAGTCAGTGCCGATGACGCCGATGACCAGAACGGATTTCCGGTTTTCACCGCAGGCAGCAAGACCGGAGCCTTGTTTATGGTCGTTTTACTTTCTGTGGCAGGGGTGTCTGATTTAACAGGGTCGGCCTTTTTCTCAGCCGGTGATTTTGCAGGCTTTACTTTCACTGCCTGCGCAAAGGTGAAATCGGGAAAGGCTGCAGCAATAGTCAGGGCTGCAACCAGAAACAATCTGTACTTCATTTTAAATTAAATTATGGTTAAACAAAAAAACCGTCCTGTATTAAACAAGCCGGTTTTAAAAAGGTTGGCAGCGGGGCTAACTTATTATTTAAGCGCCTTTGTATAGTTTTCAGAAACCTTATCCCAGTTGACCAGGCTCCAGAATGCACCGATATAATCAGGCCTTCTGTTCTGGTACTTCAGATAATAGGCATGCTCCCATACATCGAGGCCGAGAATGGGGGTACCCTGACAATCGTGAACATCCATCAGGGGGTTGTCCTGATTGGGGGATGAACAGACACACAGGCTTTTGTCGGCTTTTACACTCAGCCATGCCCAGCCGCTTCCGAACCTGTTGGCAGCTGCATCGTTGAACCTGGATTTAAACTCATCAAAGGAACCGTATTTGGCTGCGATGGCTTCGGCCAGTTTACCTGTGGGCTGTCCGCCGCCGTTTGGCGACAAAATTTCCCAGAAAAGATTGTGGTTGAAAAATCCGCCACCGTTGTTTCTGACGGCAACCGGGGCTTTGCTGATTCCGGCAAATATTTCTTCCAGGGTTTTTGACTCAAGCTCCGTGCCGGCAACAGCCGCTACGAATTTATCAAAGTATGCTCTATGGTGTTTGGTATGGTGTATTTCCATGGTGAGCTTGTCAATGTGCGGCTCAAGGGCATCGTATGCATAAGGCAGTGACGGGAATTCAAAATTCATGTTTCCTCCGTAATTTTTTCGGTTAATTAAATTATTCAGAACTATTCTAAATAACATTTTTAAGATGAAAAGGTTTCCTCCTGACCGCTAAAAAATGAGGAAAATCAGCTTTGGAATCAGAACTGAACGGAGATTTTGAGGTTCAGCTGACGGGGGGTAAGGTAATTGGGGACTGCATATTGTCGGTTGTTGACATCCTTCACCCACAGGTATGAAATGGTATTGCTTACCTGCAGCAGGTTGAGCACCTCGAGGCTGATCCAGATATCGTCAACATGCCTCATGAACCCCTTGAGGTTGGTTTCTCCGTTGTCGCGCGAACGACCGGCAATCTGCTTTGAAAAACCGATATCCACCCTTCTGAAGGAAGGCATGCGCCGGGCATTGCGCCCCCTGACACTTCCCGGTGGACTATAAGGAAGTCCTGTGCCGAACAGCAGGCTCAGGTTCATCTTGAAGGTCGGGTTTTTGGGAAGGTAATCCTGGAAAAACAACCCGAAGGTCAGCCATTGGTCGGTAGGACGTGGCATGCTGCCGCGGCTGATGACAGCACTGTCGGCAACCACATTGTTGGTGGTGTATCCGGGGATGATGCGCTCACCTTCATCGTTGTAGTAATTGATGTAGGTATCTCCTTCCAGGTCTTCGCGGGTACTCATCAGCGACATGCTTGCCCATGATTCAACCCCCTTCACGAATTCACCGTTTACCTTGAGATCGAGGCCGGTGGCATAACCTTTGGCGCTGTTTGTGGCAAAATACCTGATGCGTACATTGTCAATTTCGTAGGGAATCAGGTTATCGAGGTACTTGTAATAGGCTTCGGCCACAAATTTAAACGGTCGGTTCCAGGCTTTGAAATTGAGGTCAGATCCGGCAACGAAATGCAGGGATGACTGGGCTTGGAGCGATTTGTTGATTTCTCCTTCCTTGTTGCGCAACTCGCGGTAAAACGGGGGCTGATAATAGAGC
>CALMDN010000276.1 GCA_937864935.1 uncultured Bacteroidales bacterium | reverse complement strand
GCTTGTTAAGAATGCCATCCGTATCCAGATCTCACCCAAAGATCCGGTGTCAAAAAACGTGGATCACTCGGTGGCTTTTATCGCGATGGACGATAAGCGGTTTTTCCTCGAGCGGATAGTCAACCAGCATCCCGACAGCCGGATTCTGGTTTTTGTAAGGACCAAGGTAAGGGCCGGCCGTGTAACTGAAGCCATGAACCGTGTGGGGATTGCATGCCTCACCATGCATGGTGATATTGATCAGAAAGAGAGGATCAGCACGCTGAAAAAATTCAGGGATGGGGAATTCAAGGTGCTGGTAGCTACCGATGTGAGTGCCCGGGGGATTGATATCGCCGGCGTTGAATATGTGGTGAATTACGATCTGCCGGAGCAGCCGGAGAATTATGTTCACCGTGTCGGGCGCACCGGCCGTGGGAACAAAAGGGGCCTGGCAGTCTCTTTCTGCAGCCCTGAAGAAAAACCCCTGCTCGATGCCATTGAAGCTTATACCGGAAACGAAATCGGCCGCATAGAATTTTCAAAATCAGATTACCAGGCCACCCTCGACCTGACTGCTGAAGTGAAATCTGACTGGAAATCGCTGGTTGCCGGGGCTGAAGCCGAAGAAGAAAGACGCCGAAAGAAAGGGAAGAAAAAGCTTTAAATGCCAGGCTGAATGGCCCTGCACCAGCCTATTCCTTTACCACCAGTTTGAACCCCACGCCGTGCACGTTGATCAGTTCAACGGATTCATCGGCCCTGAGGTATTTGCGCAGTTTGGCAATGTACACATCCATGCTGCGGGCGTTGAAATAGCTGTTATCCTGCCAGATTTTGTTCAGTGCGTAGTTGCGGTCGAGTACTTCATTCTTGTTTTCGCAGAGCAACCTGAGGAGTTCCGTTTCCTTGGAGGTAAGCCGCTGCTCCTGATCATCCCATTTCAGGATTTGCAGGTTGTAGTCGAAGGAGTACCGGCCTACTGTAAACATCTTTCCTCCCTGTGTGGTATGCCCTGAGCGCCGGAGTATCGCTTCGATGCGCAAAAGCAGCTCTTCCATGCTGAAAGGCTTGGTCAGGTAGTCATCCGCCCCGGCCTGAAAGCCTTTGAGCTTATCCTCTTCAAGCGATTTGGCTGTCAGAAAAAGCAGCGGAATGCTTTTGTCGTGCTGCCTGATTTCCCGGGCCAGGGTAAAACCATCCTTCACCGGCATCATCACGTCCACAATGCAGAAATCAAACTGTTCCTTCATGAAAAGGTCAAAGGCTTCCTGACCATTCACACATAGCCTGGTGGAATAGCCTTTGGCATCCAGGTACGATTTCAGTATGTTACCGAGGTTGCGGTCGTCTTCGGCCAGCAGTAAGCGGGTTTTTCCTTTTTCCATTTTACCTCATTGTTTTTAAGTTTGATACAATGCTTACTCTCTTGCATTCTTTCTTCTGACGTTTGTGCATGGGCATGGCCCCATCAGCTACAATCCCGAAGGAATCCAGATCCTGAATGTTGAACCCTTGCCTGGTTAACTTTCAACACTTACCGTTCCGTCGTGTTTCTCGACAATCAGTTTTACATAACTGAGTCCAAGCCCGAATCCTTTCACGTTGTGTACATCGCCCGTAGGAACCCTGTAAAGTTTATCAAAAATCTTCTTCTGATTGGCCTTGCTGATGCCGACACCGTTGTCGCTGATGCTGAGCAGCACGCCATTCTCCCTGTCGACTGTCGAAACCCTGATTTCCGGACGTTTCGGGGTGTACTTGTTGGCGTTATCGAGCAGGTTGTTGATCACATTGGTAAGGTGCACCTTGTCGGCCAGAATCACCGGATTGGCCGCCCTGAAGTCGGTGGTTATGCTTCCGTCGCGGATTTCAACCTGAATGCTGATCTTGCGGATCACATCAGAAGCTATGGTATGCAGGTCAATGTTTTCCTTGCGCAGGTTGAGTTGTCCTTTCTCAAGAATGGCAGTCTGCAGAATTTTCTCCGCGAGCACACCGAGGCGTTTGTTTTCCTGACTGATGATGTCGATGTATGAGTGAACCAGTTCGTCGGTTTTGCTCACTTCGGGGTCGTTCAGTACTTCACAGGCCAGTGAAACGGTGGATATGGGTGTTTTAAACTCATGGGTCATGTTGTTGATGAAATCGTTTTTCAACTCGCTCAGTTTTTTCTGCCGGATAATGGAAATGATGACTACGGCAAAGGCGATGATGATGATGAGCATCAGGGCTCCGGAAACAATCAGCATTCCGCTCATCTGAACCAGCAGGTAGCGGGTCTGACCCGGAAACCAGACCAGCAGGTAGTCGGGAGCTGAATAATTGTTGCCAGGATAAAGCCTGAAAAACAGGCCCTTTTCCATCAATTCCTTCTGAAAGCCCTTATTCTTTTCGATCACCATAATCTTGCGGGCTTCGCTGAAGACCCCGAACTCAAATTCAGCCCTGATGCCTTTTTCACGAAGGGCCTGGGTGAGCAGGGTGTCGAGCTGCCCGCGACTGATCCGGTTTTCGATGTTGGGGGCAAACGGCGAGTTGAACATCTCATCAAACATCTGGTTGAGCAGAAAGGCCTTCTTGCGGTTGAGCTGCAAGGCATATTCGCTCAGTTTTTTATTTCCCGAAAAATTCTGATCCGAGCCCGGGAACTTTATACCGGCAGAATCGGATTTTTTTACGAGTTTCCACTGGTTGTCTTCAAAAACCTCGCTCCACTCCTGTTGCCGCTGATAATTGAACGATCCTGCGGTATCTGGCTCAATGCCAAGTTTCTCCGATTCCAGATAAATAAGGTAATCCAGCGAATCAATGGTACGCAGCAGGCTGTTGTATTCCTCGTTCTTTTTTATCTGACGGGCAACTTCATCTTTCTCGAGACGACTCATCATATTGTTGATGGCTTCAGCCACGCTCCGCTGAAAGTTGGTCTCGCGCAGCTTCACGGCGCTGTGTATCCAGTAAGCCTGAATGCCTGTAAGAATCAGCAGAGCCGCACTTACCAGGATGGTGATGAATACGATAAGCCGTTTGTTCATGCATGCAAAGGTAAGGTCATGCCCTCATTTTGATTCTGCTGGTTAACATCTTTTAACGTTTGTTAGGGTTCGTTAACAAGCTGACCGGTGGCCGGATATTAATTTTGTTTCATCAAAAAGACTACTGGTTTTCTCAGTTAATCTGTGATAATTTCAGTCAGATGTTTTGTGTGTGTGTAAAGTGTTTAATTGGTTTTGTTGTGTAAAATGCAGCCTCCCCACAAGGCTGCATTTTTTTTCTTCCCCTCCCTTTTTCCCCTTCGCTTGAAAAAGTTTTTTACATTTTGAAAAAGTTTATCTGAGAATCTTTTCCGGTTTTGATTTAATGATTTTTATCCTTATATTTAACCTGTTTTAAACCCGGAAACCATGGACAATCTACTGCTCAGAATTATGGCCGAAAGCTTTGAACGCAGTGAGGCTGCTAACCTGGTCCCTGGCTCAGCAACACCCCTGATTACCATTTCAAGGGAGTTTGGATGCCAGGCCAACCTGCTTGCCGATCTGCTGAAAAAGGAACTGGACAAGGGAGGTGCTGAATGGCACATCATGAACAAGGAGATCATTCAGAATGCTGCCCGTGAACTGC
>CALMDN010000275.1 GCA_937864935.1 uncultured Bacteroidales bacterium | reverse complement strand
TGGAAGCAGCCGACAATTATTTGGTTATCCATTACCTCGACAACAACCGCCCGGTCAGGTATATGCTGCGGAATAACCTGAAAAAACTGAGTGAGGAACTGCTGGATTATCCGCTGGTTCGCTGCCACCGGTCATTTATGGTCAACAGCAGAAGGGTGAAGCTGATCCGGCGTGAAAAGGAAGGGCTGGTATTGGAACTTGACCAACCCGAACAGATCATTCTGGCTGTTTCTAAAACCTATATCGGTGAGGTAATGAAGGCCTTTTCAGGAGAATAAAGCAGATTACCCCAGGATGCGGGCTTCTGCGCTTAGCAGACAGGACAGGCTCCATGCCTATGCCCCTTGTCCCATGCTCCGAGATTTTTATAAAGAAATTCAGCATATTACTTGAATATCGCTGTTTCATTCCGTATATTTATACTGTTAAAATATGAAAGGGAATGCCATGGAAACAGGAACGGTTTATGAAAAATTTGGTGGGCTACTCAAGGAAGAGACCCTAACCTGCATCGACAACAGCCTGCTGATGCCCAACACCTGTGTACTGGAATCGGTGAATCCGTTTTCAGGATACTACAATGAAGTTACGGGTGCTGAAAAGCCGCTCTACCTTTATCTTGTGCTTGAAGGCAGCTGCTCTTTCGAAAAGACACTGAGGGCTGCAGCCAATATTAAAAAAAACTTCGGATTTCCGTTTGATGCAGCTTCAGGTAGTGTTACACTTTTCGGCATTCACCACCCGGTGATCAGGATCAGGAATCTTCAGGAATTCGGTCACATTGCCCTGCTGCAACAGGCTTTTCTGGATGAAGGGATGCAGTTCATCAGAAAAACCAGGAAAGTAGAACAGGTGGAAGCCCAGATTCATCTGACCAAGTTTTTTTATCTCGAACCAATCGGGGAAATGATGTTTATCGACAAAAGCCAGGCCCACCATGGCTATTTCATTATTCCGCGCTATGTAGGCTGGGATGACTTCAGGGACCTGACACGCGAAGTAAAATTCGATGCTGGTCTCCAGATCTTCGATGCTGCCACTGCCTGCTACTTCGAAAACCACACCATCTTTGAAATGGTGAGGATTTACCGCGAAAACCTGAATGCCGAAATGCTGGCTGCCATCCGGCAACGATACCTGAAACTGATGAGGTAAATTTTTTCCGACTCAGTGTTTCAGGCTGACAATCAAGGTGCTGTCAGTGGTATGTTTCAGTTGTCTGACGGCCGGTATCAGATCGTTGGGTAATGTAACAGACAACACATAATGGGCAATTTCCCATTTTCCGTTTGTGTATACCAGTACCCCTGAGCCGCGGCACAATCCCATGCCGGTATCGAGCAACTCATCAAACCAGGCTGTTTCACCGGTTTCGCTCAGATAAATGTTGCGGTTGATTTTTTTCAGGTCCCAGCCCTGCTTCTTGTCGAAATAGGGCTTGCTCCAGGCACTGAATGCATCCTTTTTCCAGTATTCAGTTGCATCCGTCCCGATATAGATTCCTTGTCCGGTCAAGGCCCCGATGTAAGCTTCGTGGTCAGAAGCGGCAGCATCCGCATGCCATTGGGTGATGAACTGGTTTATGGCTGAAATCTTATCACCATCGTTTCCGGTTGAAAATGATTTCCCGGTGCATGCGCCGGTGAAGAGTGTAATTCCTGTGAATGCAATCAGGATGTGTAAGGTTTTCGGTAAGTTCATCTCAGGATTTTAAGGTTAATGAAAATTCGGAAAGGATTCAGGAAATCGTTGTTAGTCTGTTTCTATCATCGCCTTTTGATAATTCACGGCAGGGTCTGACATTCACCTGCCCGGTTCAGGATGAGCAACATTCAGCAGTTTTTGTAACCGGCATTTCCTGAAGACCTTCTTAAGTTTATAAAATCTCATCAATCAGGGTGAAGAGTTCATTTTTCTGAAAGGGCTTAGCGATGTATTCGTCGCAGCCCGCATTCAGGCAGGCGCTGCGGTCGGCATCGCTGGCATAGGCTGTAACCGCAATGATTTTAACATCTGGTATCAGGGCCTTCACCTGTCTGGTCGTTTCGAAGCCATCCATTCCCGGCATCTTCATGTCCATCAGGATCAGGTCAATGGGGTTGCCTTTTTTAATGTAGCCAATGGCTTCAGGTCCATTGCTGGCCAGAAGGAGTTTAAAGTTGCGGATCTTCAGGATACGTTTCAGATAGATCATGTTGATCTCCTCATCTTCTACAATCATGATTGTTTTTCCTTCAACTTTGTCTTTGGATTCGTCGCTGGCTGGTTTTTCATCCTCTTCTGCACCGGCCGGCATCACAGGCAGGTTAACCGTAATGGCAGTACCTGAGCCCGGAACTGACTCCGCACTGATGCGGCCTCCGAGCAGTGAAATGGCTTCGCGCACAATGGCCAGTCCCAGTCCGGAGCTGTTGTGTATGCGGGTTGTGTACACATCCTCCTGAACAAAGGGTTCGAAGATGAAGGGAAGAATCTGGTCAGAGATGCCGATACCACTGTCGTTGATGATAAAAGTGAGCGTATTGTCGTAAAGCCCTGTTACAATCCGGATGTATCCGCTGTTTGTGAATTTGATGGCATTGTCGCACAACTCAGCGATGATACGCCTGATCAGCGACCTGTCGGCAATGATTGTTTTACCGCGCAGTTCTTCCTGACCGGTAATTTCCAGCTTTAGTTCCTTGTTTTCAGCCTGTTTGCTGACCTTACGGATAATCTCATTTAGCAACAGGTCAACCCTGAATTTGTCGGCTGAAACCTGTGCATTGCCCGACATCATAACAGAAAGGTCCATCATGTTGTCGATGATTCTGGTGAGACGGGTAATGCTGTGATTCAGGAAACCGGCACATTCCGCATTTTCTTCCGGGGTATTGTTGCCGGAGGTAATCAGCTCAGCAAACCCGATAATGCCGTTGAGCGGGGTTCTGATTTCGTGAGAAATGTTCCCCATAAAACTGGTTTTCAGCCTGTTACTTGCCTCAGCTTTTTCCTTGGCAACCAACAGCTCCTTTTCGAACAGCTTCAGTTCGGTGATGTCGGTGATGGTTCCGATATAGCCCTTCAGCCGGTCGTTTACCTTTTCAGGGACGGCATGTCCCTGAACCCAGATAACGCTCTGATCCTTGCGGCAGATCCGGTATTCTGAAACAACGGGGGTGTTGGATTCTACAGCCTCCTCCCATTCCC
>CALMDN010000274.1 GCA_937864935.1 uncultured Bacteroidales bacterium | reverse complement strand
AGTTCGCCGGCAATTTTTATCCTGTTGCGTTCAATGTGATCAATATGTTCAAGGGCAACAATATAGGAATTGTGTACCCGTTGAAAACTGACCTCTGGCAGCACCAGCTGAAGGGTCCTGAATGTCTGAAGGGTCATGATGTTCTTCGTCGGAGTTACGATCTGCAGGTAGTCCTTCATGCCCCGGATGAACAGAATATCCTTCAGGTCTACTTTCTCGATGCGGTATTCCGTTTTCACAAAGATGCAATCAGGGCCCGACTCTGCTTTTCGGGCATGTTGCTGCCCGTAAATTTTTTCCACCGCCTTCAGGAATTTCTCAAACGAAAACGGTTTTACCAGGTATCCGGCCACGTTAAGTTCATATCCCTTCACCGCATATTCATCCCATGCGCTTGTAATGATCACCGGAGGCCGGTGCTCAACAGATTCAAGAAACCGGAGTCCGGAAAGATGTTTCATTCTGATATCGAGGAATATAAGGCCAACCTTGTTTGTTTTCAGGAAACCTGCAACTTCCAACGCATCGTCGAAAGTCCGTACCAGGTTCAGGTATTCAACACGGGCAATAAAACCACTGATTTTTTTCAGTGCAAGCGGTTCATCATCAATGGCTATGCAATGGATCTTCATCGGCAGGTATTTCAAGTTGTACGGTAAATACAGGGTAAACTGATAACAGGCTCAGGCGGTGATTGCTGCCATAGATCAGCTGAAGACGTTGCCTGACTGTTTTCAGGCCGATACCATGGTCCGGATCGTTCTGAACTTCAGCGTCTTCAAAGTGGTTTTCACAGAAAAAATGCAAACGCTTCTTTTCCAGCGAAATCCGGATCACAATTCCTTTCTCATTCCCTGAATCAACCGAGTGTTTGAATGCGTTTTCAACGAAAGGAATGAGCAGCATGGGTGCAACAATTAATCCTTCCGGATTGCCAGTAAATGTATAGTCAACAAAGGCTGGATTCTTCAACCTCAAACGCTCAAGGGCGATGTACTGCTCCACGAATTCCACTTCCCTGACCAGCGAAGTGCGGTCGGCCTGTGCATCATAGAGCATGTAACGCATAATGTCGGCCAGCTTAAGCAGTGAATCCGAAGCTTTCTCCTTATCGCACGAAATCAGTGCATCGATGTTGTGCAGGGTGTTGAAGAGGAAATGCGGGCTAACCCTGCTTTTCAGCAATGCCAGGTTGCTTCTGGCTGATTCCTGACCTTGAAGGAGCAGTTCATCCCGTTTTCTGAACCAGTCGATGAAAAACCTGAAAAGTACTCCGGTGCCGGCCCAGATAAATAGCTGAATACCAGCCACAGCCGCATATGCCGTGAATAAAGCAGATGACAGATAAAGGGAAACCGCTGCTGCAATGCATAATGCGAGAGCAACCACTATTCCGGTACGGGTGAGGCGGATGGCTGCCAACCCAAGATAACCGGCATAAAACAGTACCGGTGCAAAAACAATCATCAGGCTGCTGAAGCGCTGGTATTCTTCAGGATGCAGAATCCGGGTGATAAAGGCCGGTACAAAAAAGGTGAACAAGGCGAGTAAAGCCCAGAAGATCAGGTGAATGTTAACAATGACTGACTTTTTCATTTTCTGATGGTGTTAAGGTTTACCAGAACAAAAGTCTGCCAGGCCGGCTGGAGTTACAAATCCGATATACGATCCGGTGAATCATACCGACGCTTGCGGTGTTCTAACCCACGCTTGCCGGTTTTATTGTGCAGGTGCTGCTTTTTCGGTTCACAACAACCTCAGCTGAGACAATCCGGAATCAATCGGTATATTGTATGTGGGTATCGGTGACAATTACGATGGAAGTCGTAAAAAAAGAGTGGGGGAATTGATAGGGGAATTTTAGCCTGTTCATGCAGGCAATGCATGTTTTTTCAGGTTGCAGTCATTTAATGCTCAAGCAGCCATCGGATAGCGTACATGACTTTTTTATCTTCCTTCAGATTCTCAAAATTGTCAGCCGAAAGCAGCAAAAGATCAGGATTCACACTTGTTTTGTAAAGGTGTTTATTCCGGTCAGCCACAAAACCGATGGCAAAATTAAACACCAATCCCGGTGCAAACTGAAAATAGCTGTTGGAAGTTGTGTAGCCGTCGGCTGTATGTTCGCCGATAACTAGCGTGTTGTATCTTCCTTTAAAGGCGATGGCGGTCATGCTGCCCGAGCTCCGTGTGGCCGGGCCGGTGATCACCACCACCGGTAAGGACTCCTGTTCAGGCAAACATCCTTCACTGAGGCTGGTTGTCTGATAGCCGCCCAGGACAAAATTGCCGTTGAGTATCTCCCAGGTTCTCACAAGGCTGTCTGACGCATCGGTTTCGTAGCCGATCACCCTGTTTCCAAGCAGGCAGCCCAGCCCGGATAGCATGGGATAGAGGTTGCCGCCACCGTTAAGCCGCAGATCGATGATCAGCCCTTTTGCCTGTTCACGGCAGAGTGCATCAACGCTGTCGCGCAGGGCCTGTGCATAGGCAGTCACCTGTTGCGCATCCGAAACCATAAATGTTGGCACCCTCAGGTAGGCTATGCCTGGGGCTGGTCTTGCGGTGTGTAACTGATTGGTTTCAGCACCGGCTTTTTCGATGAGCGGAAGCAGCCTGGCCATGGCAGAATCGCCGAAAGCAGGGTAGTGGCCGTAGTACTGGTTGTTGAGGTAAATCTGGGTATGCACATCGTTGAGCGATTCCAGCACTTTCACAAAGCAGCTCATGGTATCTGACAGGGTAGAGGCTGCACTGATCTGCTTCCGGAATTGTTTGTCGGTCAGATTCCAGTCAATGGAATTGCGGTGAACTGAATTGTACTTCATAAAGGTATAAACACTGTCAACGGAAGCCGGAAACTGGGCGATTGAGGTAGCCCAATAGAATATGAACAGCAAGGAAAGGAGGTGTTTTTTCATGCCGGGTCGGTTTACGGAATTGATTGATACAATGGGTCCATCAAATAAACCCGACAGTTGAGGATTGGTTTTGCCGGAATGCAGATTTCGCCAGAGGGTGTCTTTTGCGAAGCATAGATAATTAAAATGAAATTACCGTCTTTTAAGATGAATTATTCTGTAATAAGATTTTGTCAACATGCAAATCAGATAATATCCTGTAAATTAATAAAATAAAAATAGAAAACCAGCTATTGTATATACAGGATTTAAATTTTTAAGCAGGCTGAAACTCCATCCCAGAATACCTGAAAACTTTTTGACTTGTTCTTTAAGGGCTGCATATGCACAGAAATTGCATTTGCTGCATCGCCCTTTCTTAAACCTGTGCGGTGATAGCCTTTTTGCTGGAGCAGTTTCTCAAGCATCTCCCAGGTGTTGACTATATCATCGGGATTGCGGTATTGAGCTTTATTTTCAAAGACTGCAATCTTAGGGAATGCCAATCGGATAGCCTCCGGATCACCGAAAAACCAGGCTTCAATTTCCTCAACAGCAATCCGGTTGAGCACCTGAAAAAAAGCACCACTGGCAGTAGACCTGCATAGAAGACCTGACTCAGCAGCGAATCGGTTAAGCTTGCTTTTCAGCTCTGTACAGTTTTCCTGGTCACGGTCAACCAGCACAATAATTCTGTAATTTTCTGGAATCCAACGTTTATAAGCACGAAGCCTGGCGGGAAGTTTCTTAAGCAAATCGTACTTACCCTGAAAAACAATACATTTAAACGTGTGATTCCCTGTGACTATTGAAGGCAGAATATTTCTCAAAACCTTTTCCGCGGAAGGCTCTTCCAGAAGAAATTCCAGGTGCATAACTTTCCGGTATTAGTTAATTAAGCCGCTACCTGCATTTACAAGGGGGTCGCCGACATCAAAATGACCTTCAACCCAGAGATTGCCCAGTAATGCCCCTTCTTTGATAAACTCAATGATCCCGGGCATTGCGGAGGCACATTTTGCCTGTGTAAAGCCACGGTTGTCCCTGTATAAAACCCACAATTCTTCCGGATTCAAACCATTTACAAAAAACGGGCTGTGTGTAGTTACCATCAACTGTGAGTTTTCTGCTGCAGCCCTGCACTCCTCGCTAAGTTCGGCCAGTAAACGCGGATGCAGTTGATTCTCGGGTTCTTCAATTCCGATTAACTGTGGAGGAAACGGATCGTATAAAACAATGAGGTAAGCGAGCAACTTAAGGGTGCCATCTGAAGCAAACTTCGACAATATCGGACGTTCAAAGGGAGCATCTTTTATCTGAAGCAACAAACGGCCATCCTGCATGATATCAGCATCCACCTTTTCAAGCCTGGGAACCCGTTTTGAAAGCGTCTCCAATACTCTGTTCAGAATGGATTCGTGCTGTTCCCTTAAGTACTGAACAACATTGGGCAGGTTGTCGCCGGTTGCTGACAATCGCTCCTGAGCGCCGGCTTCAGGAATTCCCCGTGTCTGATCGGCTGTCAGGTACGAAAGATACCATCCTGAGATAAAGCGCCGGAGAGCAATCACCCTGGGATTTTTCGACAACTGTCCCAGTGTATTCACTGCAAGCATATCAGGACTATCCAGTGCTTCTTCCTGCTTGGCATCGGTAATCTCCGGGGCAATACCTGTAATGACTTTGCCAATCCCTTTCTCAAATTCAAGAAATGCAAATGGCTGCCCCTTGCTTCCTCTTCTCCAGAGCAAACGCTCACTTGCAACAAAAGGGCCTTTTGAATCTTCATCTATGTTAAGAATATAGGTGATAACCGGAGAACCAGGTTTTTCCCGGTATTTCAGTTCAAACTCAATGGGACCCCCGCAGCCTCTGGTCCTGAGTTCTTTAAACCTGCCGCGTTTATCCCAGGCTTTTCGTAATCCAACAGAAAAACACTCGCTCAGAAAAGCAAATACATCAAAAACGGTGGACTTACCGCTGCCATTCGGTCCAAGAAAAACTGTCAGCGGTTTGATATGGTTCAGCTCGAAATCCTGCAATGCCCGGAAATTCTTTACCCTCAGGTACTCGATGCGGGGAACGGTTGTATTGTCAATCTTGTTTTTCATCTTGTAAAAATAACAATGTTTTCCTATTAATGAGCGATGATAAATCACTGAAAATCTATCTAAAATTACATCTAATGAGTTGTTAGAATATGACTAACTCAAATCAGATAAAGTTTTGCTTATGCAAAGCGTTCCCGAAAATACCACAGAGGAAACTTCATTTACAATATTTAGTTGTAAGGTGCAGTATAGAATTAATTGGTATATCATTTATTTAGTCTTTGATGCTTTCCAGATCAGGATTATAATTTGTTAGTTGGAAAGTATTATTCTGCAATGATAA
>CALMDN010000273.1 GCA_937864935.1 uncultured Bacteroidales bacterium | reverse complement strand
CGCACCGACCTGCTTCAGCTTGAAACCCGTCTGGCAGAGGCAGAACTCCAGGTTAGCAGAAACGACATGGCTTACCGGATTGCTCTTCAGCGGTTAAATGCCTTTATGGGTGAAAAATCAGATAACCCAATCGCTGTAAATGAGATTAACAGCCCGTTGGATATTGCCCTTACTCCATTGACTGACAGTGTTGAATTGGGACGGCCTGCCTACAGGATAGCAATGGGAAATACTGAAGTAGCCGGATATCAGACAAGACTGGCCAAAAGTCAGTTCCTGCCCTCCCTTGCGGTTGGTCTTCAGGAAACCTGGGGAACCGGATTTCTTAATTTCGATAACAGCACCAGCTTCAATACTGTGGCTTTTGCTCAGTTGAATATACCGGTTTTCGCATGGAACAACCGTAAGCACACCTTAGCTCAAAGCAGGGTAGCCGAAAATATTTCGGAACTTGAAGTACAGAAACTCCGTGATCAGCTGAACCTGGAACTTACCAATGCTACCACCAGTTTAAGCCAAAGCGCTGCTCAGCTTGAAATCTCCTTAAGAAACCTTGAAACCGCTTCTGAGAATCTTGAGCTTAGCGTACTCAGCTACAATGAAGGCAGGTTGCCGATCCTGGATGTTCTTTCATCGCAACTTAGCTGGCTTCAGGCATACACAAATCTGGTTTCCAGTCATCTGAGCAATAAGGTGGCCATGGCAGATTACCTGAAAGCCTCCGGGGTTTTTGGTATAACAACCAATGAAAATTAGCGGAGTTGTCTGCTCAGGCATATCGTAAGGCAGCCAATTTCGGACGATCTTTGGTCTGAAAAATGCATGATACAGTTATAAGCTTTAATTTATTTTCAGTCTGATAGGAGATGAGAACCTTACCGGATCCGGATAGGGAAAAATTACTAAAACTGAATCGATGGGCAGAAAACTTATACTCTCAATCGTCCTGTGTTTCCCTTTTGTTGGCTTTTCTGCTGAACTTAACCCAAACAAGGCAGACACTTCTGTAAAAGTTAACGAATACAGCCAATTTACCAGGAAGGGAAAATGGATGGGTGGAGGTACACTTTCGCTGGAGTTCCGAAATACCTCCGATAAAGATCAGCTCATCAGGTACGTTGATGAAAGCAAGGATTATGATTTTTCGATACGGGCAGACGGAGCCCGGGCTTTTACCGATAAGAACTTTGCGGGAATGGCTTTCCTGTATGGCCAGTCGAAGAAATCAGGGTTTTTTGTGAACAGTGATGGACAAGCTTATACCGAGGATTTTTTCGGCACCCGTTATTCTTTTACCCCCTTTCTGAAAAACCTTACACCGGTTGATAAAGACGGAAGGTTCAACATCATCACCCAGATTGAATTTTTGAATCAAATAGATCAGAGCATTACACAAACCATTGTTGACGAGGATCTTACACGCAAAAGGTCGATGAAGTACACCGGACTCCTTGGTATAAGACCTGGCATCAGCATATTTATGCTTGGGAATGTCGCATTTGAAACAACATTGAATGTTGCGGGTGTAAAATACTCTTATGAAAAAGTAACTTCAACAGACATGCCCGATACAGTGACTGAAAATGCCAGTATCAATTTCAGGATTGATATCCTACAGCTGAACATCGGGGTCTTCGTATATTTCTGAGAAGGAGGTTATTGATGAAGAACAGAAAACCGGGGTTTTTCAGACTTTTTGCGCTGTTGTCCATGACCATGTTGCTGGGGTCATGTATTGATGATTATTACTTTGATAAGTATGATAAGGCAAAAATTCTTTCGTTTTCACTTTCAAATCAGGTGGGCGTTGTGAACATCGACCATGAAGCCATGATGATCACAGTATTGGTTGATGAATCTTCCGACCTTTCAGCACTAGTTGTTACAGGAATTGAAGTTTCGTCATTTGCAACAGTATCACCGTCACTGGGTGAGACTGTTGATTTTTCTGAGCCCGTTGCCTTTACAGTTACAGCAGAGAACGGTGACAAAAAGGTTTATCAGGTTATTGTTAAACTGAGTCAGGCCGAAATTCAGCTGAGCAATTCAGATTTTGAGGAATGGTATGAAGTGAGTGGTTCAAAAGTTTATCTTGAACCAGGCAGCAGCAAAGAGTCAACCATCTGGGCAAGCGGGAACCCGGGGGTTGTCACCCTGGGGGCTCCCAATGTAATCCGGTCAGGGAATGAAGATGATTACCATGTTCTGCTAAAGACAGTGGAATTGCCACTGGGAGCCATTCTGAACCAGGGCATCGGAGCCGGCTCCATGTTTACCGGCTCATTTCAGCTGAATCTTTCCAATCCGGTTGCATCGGCAAGGTTTGGTGTATCTTACTCGGCCAGACCCACAGAATTTTCAGTGAAATACAAATACAGTCCCGGCCCTGTTGTAAAAAACGGTAAACTACAAGCACTCAGTAACGTTAGTGACAGCTGTGATATCGGGATAATTCTCACCGACAGAAGTGTTGAACCTTACAAGCAGGTAGCGATCGCATGGTTCAGAAGCGGAAAAAATGTCACAGAATGGCAAACACTTCAGATAGCTTTTGAATACGGCACAATTGTTTCACCTGAACCTTATGAAATGCCCAAAGATGTTTACATTTCTGAAAACGGTTCAGTACGGCTTGTGCCTGTGGTTTTTGGAAGCGGCGATGAAAAACCGACGCACATAACTGTAGTGTTTGCTTCAAGTCACCGTGGAGATTACTTTGAAGGTGCCCCTGGAAGTGAATTGTACATTGATGAACTCAGACTGATTTACGGTGAACTTTAAAAAAATGAGCATGCGGAAAATTCTTTTATCGGCTGACTTTTCCGAGACAGTAAGTTTTTTTGGTTTATTCTCAACCAATTACCGGCCTGTCTGTTTATATGCTTTTCATTCCCGTATACAATCTGCCGGTTGAGAATTTTGACGCTTTCACTGAAACAATGAATACGTGAATACAAACATCCAATTATTATTAACTAAAAAAAAGTTACGATGAAAATCAGATTTCTGGCTGCTGCCCTGGTGCTTGCCGCAATTAGTTTAACCTCTGCCAGTGCATTTGCGCAGGCAAATTGTTACGAGGAATACATTGAAGTGTTTCGCGAAAGAGGAGCGTCTGATGTACCTGACGGTATACATGAGGCAGTAGTTTCGATCAGATCAGGGAATAAGTGTGATTGCTATATGGCAAAGGTAGAAGTAAAGGACAACGCGATTAAGAAAACCCTTGGCCTGATTCTTATTGACGGTTCAGTGAAAAACATGGGAGTGAATCTGAGCGAGAAGTACACTGATCCCAACAATCCGGCAAAACTTTATACCGACATCTACAACGGCATGTCTGCAACTTTCCTTTCCGATGATAACCGGTTGATCAATATTTTCTTTATCGGTCAGCTGAACCCGAAAACAAAGGCAGTTAAAGTTGCTCCTTCAGCCAAAACGCTGTAAGAAAATCTTTTTTGCTTCTGACGCAGGCTCTCCTGGATATCACGGACGAGCCTGTGTCTGTTTCTTTGAATTGATTTATGCAGTATGCAGGTAATCCTTTTTAAAATCCTGATGATAAACTTGAAGTAGGAATTTTTTGTTAATGCGTTTAACTTTTTGTAATGCAGTTTGTTAATATCTAATCTAATTTGTAAAAGTTATGAACCAGACCTGTAAAATGAATATTATCTTGTCGGGAGTCCGCTTCAGATTGTTCTCCCTATTGTTGGTTCTTGGGATGTGTAGTTCACCGGTTTTTTCGCAGCATCTCGAGATATTTGTGCACAGTGGATACTCTTTTGCCGACAAATTCCCCATTGATGGAGGGAGGGGAAAAATGGAAGCCGGACACACTTATGGTGGCAGTCTGGGTTATCAACTGGGTGAAGAGTATATAATTGAAGTTTCTTATATGCGGCAGGATGCCGATGTGAAGGCCTACTCAACCTACTTTTCCCTTGATGTCAACGAGCCGGTGAATGTAAGTTACATTTTTGCCGGAGGCAACCGCCTGTTTCCGATTGATGAAAAGTTCAACCTCTTCACAGGAGCAAGACTCGGCGCTTTTCTGCTGAATTTTAAAGATTCCTCCTATGACAACATCACCCGGTTTGCCGTTGGGGTAAATGCAGGGTTAAAATACCTGATTACACCCCAGCTTGGCATCAGGGCGCAGGCAAACCTTAATTTCCCGATAACTGATGTCGGGGCCAATCTCTGGTGGAGCCCGGGAAGCGGTGTTGATGTTGGTGTTGAAAGCTATACCCCACTCCTTCAGTTCGGATTTACCGGAGGTCTCGTTTTTGTAATTAAATAATCTACCAAATTTTTCATGAGATGAAAACCAACTACTTAGCACTGTTTCTTCTGGCGCTTCCGGCAGTTTTCCTTTCATCCTGTTTTTCCAATCAGAAAATCACGGCTCAGTGGAAAGACCCCGCCACTGTTTGGAATGAGCCGGTAAAAAAGATTTTCATCGCAGGAATGAGCGATGATTTTATTGTCAGGGCAAGGCTTGAAGAAAAACTGAAAGAGCAGTTCATCAGCCGGGGTGTGGAGGTCGTGCTTAGTACCGAGCTTTTTCCGAAGAAGCAATTCACAGGCAATTCCGAAATTCCTGAGGAGAAAATGGCTGAAATGATCAGGGAGGAAAAATGCGATTTTGCCTTAACAATTGCGCTGCTTGACGTAAAGACTGAGGAAAGGTATCAACCGGGAACCGAATACACGGCTGTTCCGTATGTTTTCTACAGGAACTACTACAGATATTATTACTACCGGTATCCCGTTGTTTATGAGCCCGGTTATTACACAGAAACAAGCACCTACTTCCTCGAAACCAACCTGTTCAGTATCGCTGATGAAAAACTGGTCTGGTCAACACAGTCTGAAGCAGTAAATCCTTCAGGATTTGAATCATGGTTCAGGGGTTATTCAAACCTGATTATGAAACAAATGCAGAAGGATGGCATCATCGGGCCGGA
>CALMDN010000272.1 GCA_937864935.1 uncultured Bacteroidales bacterium | reverse complement strand
ATTGCAAAATATAAACTTGATAAGGATTAATTGAAATGAGACACGGAAAGAAAGTAAATCACCTTGGAAGGACGAGTTCCCACCGTAAGGCAATGCTGTCGAATATGGCCGCTTCACTCATTCTGCATAAAAGGATCAACACTACCCTGGCCAAGGCCAAAGCATTGAGAGGTTATGTTGAGCCCCTGATCAACCGGTCGAAGGATGATTCTACACATTCAAGAAGGATGGTTTTCAGCTATCTGCAGAACAAAGAAGCCGTTACGGCTTTGTTCAGGGAAGTATCGGTTAAGGTGGCCAGCCGCCCCGGAGGATATACCCGCATACTTAAAACCGGAAACCGGCTTGGCGACAATGCAGAAATGTGCATGATGGAGCTGGTTGATTTTAACGAGAACCTCCTCGCAGCTAAAGAGGCTCCAAAAGCAAGAACTACCCGTCGCAGCCGTGGCAGCAAAGAGAAAGCCGGTGTTGTAAAGGATGGTAAACCTGCAGCCAAAGCACCCAAAGCCCCCCAGGCTGCTGAAGAAGCAAAAGCCGCAGATACTCCTGCTGAAGAATCTACCGATAGCAAAGAGTAATCCGATGAAAAATCAGGAATGAGGATAAAGTTTCGTTAACTTTGTCCTCATTTTTATTTGATGCAGGATTGAATTGCTGCAACGGAAAATTAAAAAATCATTAACCAAAAAATACATATCATGAGTGCTATTGCCAATATTTTTGCCCGTCAGATCCTTGACTCCAGAGGAAATCCTACGATTGAAGTAGATGTATATACCACCAACGGCATCATGGGCCGTGCTGCGGTTCCTTCGGGCGCTTCAACCGGAATCCATGAAGCAGTTGAGCTTCGCGACGGTGACAACTCGGTTTATATGGGAAAAAGCGTTCTGAAAGCTGTTCAGAATGTGAATAAAGTACTTGCCGAAGAACTGAAAGGTTACCTCGTTTCTGAACAGAATGAAATTGACAACCGCATGCTCGAAATCGACGGAACACCCAATAAGGGAAACCTCGGTGCCAATGCCATTCTGGGTGTTTCTCTTGCCGTTGCCAACGCTGCTGCCCAGGAATCAAGCCAGTTTTTGTTCAGATATGTGGGAGGTGTGAATGCCAATACTTTGCCCATCCCGATGATGAACATCATCAACGGCGGATCACATGCTGACAATGCCATCGATTTCCAGGAATTTATGATCATGCCGGTAGGGGCTCCGAATTTTTCAGAAGCCTTGCGCATGGGAGCCGAAGTGTTCCACAACCTGAAATCAGTACTGAAAAAAGCCGGTTACTCTACCAACGTAGGTGATGAAGGTGGATTTGCTCCGAACCTGAAATCCAACGAGGAGGCTGTAACCGTTATTCTTCAGGCCATTGAAAAGGCTGGCTACAAGCCGGGTGTTGATGTATTTATGGCCCTTGACCCTGCTTCATCAGAGTATTTTATTGAGGAAGAAAAGGTTTATCATCTGAAAAAATCAACCGGCGACAAGCTGACGCCATCGCAGATGGTAGATTACTGGAAAACCTGGGTAGATAAATACCCCATCATCTCTATTGAGGATGGAATGGCCGAGGACGATTGGGATGGCTGGAAACAGATGACCGATGTAATGGGAAAGAAAATTCAGCTGGTAGGCGACGATTTGTTTGTTACCAACTCGAAACGCCTGCAGATGGGGATTGACAAGGGTGTAGCCAATTCAATACTTGTGAAGGTAAACCAGATCGGTAGCCTCACCGAAACCATTGATGCAGTGAATCTTGCCTACCGCAATGGATATACAGCTGTGATGAGCCACCGTTCGGGCGAAACCGAAGATACCACCATCGCCGACCTCGCCGTTGCACTCAACACCGGTCTTATTAAAACCGGATCAGCAAGCCGCACCGACCGGATCGCCAAATACAACCAGTTGCTCCGCATTGAGGAAATTCTCGGCAGCTCAGCAAGGTACCTTGGCAAGGATTTCAAGTATGCAAAATAATTAATTCCTGTTTTAGTTATGGAAAATCCCTGCTTTTTATAAGCGGGGATTTTTTTTTAACACTTCGGGGGTTCAAGCAATGCTTTTCGAAAAACATATACAAATTTCTCCATCTGTTTTATATCTTTGCAGGAAATCAAAAAACATGAAAAAATTCAGCATCATTAAAGGAATCCTTTCATTGCTTATTTCGGTCTTCGGTATTTCTGATCTTTCAACCTCCAGCGCAGGGAACCCTGTTTCAACCGATGGAACCCTTACTTTTTCTGTACTTACGGTGACCAACGGGGCAACCTATTCGCCGAAGAACGTACTTGCCATATGGGTAAAAGATGCTCAGGGCAATTTTGTTATCTCCAGAAAAGTGATGGCTGCCAACCGTAAACAGCACCTTGTAAAATGGGTCGCTTCGTCAGGCAACAACAGTGTGAATGCCACCACTGGAGCTACATTACCAAACCATCAGACCCACACTGTAACCTGGGACTGCCGCGATCTGAACGGAAACCTGGTGCCTGACGGAGAGTATGAGATCTGGGTTGAGTTTACCGAGCGCAACTCAGCAGGCGGTGGAGCAGTGGGCCCATCCACAAAGGTTTCCTTTACCAAAGGACTGGATGTTGTCTCGCTGAACCCACCTGATGAAGCTTATTTCAAAAACATGAGCCTCAACTACAGTCCGCTGAATGTGGGCATTGAAGATCAGTCTTCTGTATTCGCTGGTTTCTCTGCTTTTCCAAACCCTTTCAGTGAAAAAATAAACATTTCGTTCACCCTGACACGGCATTCTTTCATCAACGTTTCCGTTTACGACAGCAAGGGCACCCGGCTTGCAGAACTGGTGAATGAAGAGCGGCCAGAAGGGCACAATGAGTTCAGCTGGAATGGCATGGGAGAGAACAACCACAAGCTGGATCCGGGGGTTTACTTTCTGAGGATCGTTGGTCAGGGGAAAGTCCACATTGCCAAAGTGATGCTGGCTGACTGAGCTGAATTTACGTCTTTTCAGAGATTCCCGTTACACCAGGCAATGAGCCCGGCATGTTTATTTTCCCTTAAACAACCATTTCAGCATTACCCATGACGTAAAAAACATGGTGACGCCAAATGTAATGTGACCAAAGGTCTTTTCATCGTTCCACACGATGAGGATGGTTGAGGTAACACCCAAACCTGCCAGGAGAATGGCCAGCGCAAGCCGTTGTCCGAAGTACCTGATGGTTTTCATCGTAGGTTCGGGGTCGCCGAAACGGATTTCGTGCTTCAGTTTCCCCTGTTTTATTTTATAGAGAATCTCAGAGAGTTCTCCGGGGAATTCCCTGAAGAGGGTCACATAGTTGTCGATGGTTTCATAAATCCCCGATGCCAGTCTTCGCGGATCGTATTTTCGCGCGACCAGTTCACGGGCATAAGGCAGAATGATTGGGCCCAGGTTGATGTCCGGACTCAGGTTGCCGGCAAATTTCTGTATTGTCGCCAGTGCCTTCACCAGCATAAAAATGCTGGATGGGATTTTGAGCTGGTACTTTACCATAAGGTTGATGCATTCCTGCATGATCCGTGCAAAATCGATCTTTTCAAACGGGAGGTAAGCATTGCTTTTGAGCAGCTGATCAATTTCAAACTCCAGGTCGCTCTCCTCTTCAAAAAACCTGATGCCACAAAGGGTGACCAGCGACTGGGTGATCGCTGAAGCGTCGGATCTGTAGAAACCCATGGCAAAGCTGGCCAGGAAGTTGAGGTGGTTTGGTTTAAGTACTCCCACCATACCAAAATCGATCAATGAGATTACATTCCCGGGAAGGATAAAAAGATTTCCCGGGTGTGGATCGGCGTGAAAGAAGCCGTTTTTGAGAACCATTTTCAGGATAATGTCGGCTCCGTTCCGGGCAATTATCCCGGGATCCAGGTTGTTGCTGATCAAAGCTTCAGGCGAATCGGGTGTAATGCCACTGACTTTCTCCATGATAAGGATTCTGCGTGTGGTATAATCCATGAAAACCTTCGGAATGTGAACCCTGGAGTCATCTTTGAACATTTCACCGAAACGCAGCAGGTTGGAAGCCTCGTTGTAATAATCCAGTTCCTTGAGTATGCTCTGGCCAAATTCATCGATCAACCCTACGATGTCGATGGCAGCCAGCTCGGGATAATTCTTCACAGCGCTGCGCGCGATGTAGCGCATGAGGTAAAGGTCAAGCCGGATCTTGTTTTCGATGTGCGGACGCTGGATTTTAACAATAACGGCTTCACCGGTGAGCAGTTTGCCCTGGTAGACCTGTCCGATGGATGCTGAGGCAAGGCAGGCAGTGTCCAGTTCACTGAAGACTTCTTCAATCTCCATACCCAGCTCTTTGCGGATCAGGCGGATGGCATCGTCATCATCAAACGGACGGGCTTTTGACTGAAGTTTCTTCAGCTCATTCCGAAAGCGTTCTGAAACCATGTCAGGCCTGTCGGCGAGTATCTGCCCGAATTTGATGTAAGTTGGTCCCAGCTCTTCAATGGTGATCCGGATCCTTTCGGGTGTTGAATAGACCTGACGTTTCGGGCTGTTTTTCCTGCGGAACACTTTTCGTCCGATTCCCGACCGGTTGATCCATTCTCTGAAAGCATGACGCAGAATGACGAAGACAATCTCCCTGGCACGCAGCAATTGTAAGTAAATGATGTAAATCCGCCTCAGATTCATAGGGAGCCCTCCTTTTTCTGATCGATTTTTTCGTTAAGTGCTTCAATCGCCTTTCTGAGTCCGGCAATTTCATTTCTGAGCTCCTCCTGGCTGTGCAGGGAATTGTTGCCGGCAATGTTCTGGTAGGTCAGGAAATCTTTCAGTTCCCCCATCTGTGTAAACAGAAATTCGTTGATCTTTTCAATGTCGTTTGGGTCTTCCATATAGCCTGAAAGCAGTGCAGTGATATGGTTTTCAAACGTTTCACGGTTCATCAGGCCGTAGGCCAGCAAAAACCTGAGCAATAATCCGGTGGGGATTTTCATGCTTACACTTTTTTACTCATTTAACAATCTCCGGGGCAAATTGTCTGAAAGTGACTCGATTTAACGTTAACAACCCCGATCAATCAACGGATTGTAATACTTTCTGATAAATCCTGAACCGTTTGCTGGTTTCAGCATCCAACCGCTCGATCACGGCCCTCATCCTATGATTGGTTTCAAGGATAAGGTGTGTGGCCATCGTCTGCATACCGGCTTTTTTTGCAGAATCCAGTAGTTTCATGCCCATCCACACTTCAAGGCCCAACCCCTGAAGCCCTGGTTTTACAGCCCCCAGCATCAGATCGAGTTGTTTCGTTTTCTGCATCGAGCGCCAGATATGCCACCATCCGAATGGTAAAAGCTTTCCACGCGACCTGATAATCCCTGCAGAAATATTCGTGATGGCGATCACATAGGCCACAACCTCGTTGCCTGATACTATCACCTTGATAAATTCAGGCATCAGCAAAGGCATATACCGTTTGGCCAAAGCTTCCATCTCGTGATTGCTCAACGGATAATAGCCGTAGAGGTTGCTGTAGGTTTCGTTTGTAAGATGCATAACCGGCTGGATATAGGCTTTAAGCTGACGTCTCGAGGTAAATTCAATCAGCCGGTATTTGCCGTAGTTTTCTGCACGGCGCAGCACCCTGTCGTAGGTTTCCGGAAGGGTAAGGCTGGCACTGAACCGATAGGTCAGGCAATCAAGCAGGGGGGTAAATCCCGATTTTTCCATGAAAGCCGGAAGCCACGGCAGGTTGCAGTTGGTGCCCAGCAAGGGTGTGGTGTCGAATCCTTCAATCTGAAACCCCTGAGGGTCCTTGTCAGAAAAGGCAAACGGTCCGGTTAGACAGCTCATGCCCTGTTTTTTTGCCCATGCCGTGATAAATTCAATCAGATCTGCAGCCAGCTCTTCATCTTCAACACAATCAAAGAAAGAAAACCTGGCTGTCTGTTCATTTTTCAATTTGTTGTAGGTGTGGTGAACAATACCCATGATTCTGCCGACCGGCTTCCTGCCAGCATAGGCAACTGCCAGTATGGTTTCACAATGACTGAAAGCAGGGTTCTTATTCCGGTTGAAAAACTGCCTTTCATCGGCATATACCGGTGGTAGCCAATTGGTATGGCCAGCATGAATGAATGCGGGAACCCGGATGAAATCCGACATCATTTTCCGGTTTGAAACAACAAGAATGTCTGCCTTCATTAAGTATAAATATGGCTTTGCCAGAATACACAGTTTATTCAGGCAGATACAAAGATGAATTATTTAGATCGCATTTACAAACGAAAGAATTGTATTTTAGTGGCTTGAAATTGTTCAGTTGCGCGGATTGATGGCGTTCTGACAGTAATGCTGGTTACTAACTGATAAATATTGACTTATGAATGATATTGTATATGTCGGTGAACATCTGTTTGCCGGTACCCTGGGTAGATTTCTGATCTACTTTGCCTTTTTGTCGGGTCTGGCGGGCATTTTCTTTTACCAGAGGATGCTGGTTAACAACATTCAGACTGCTACGCTGAGGAAATTTGCGCGTTTGTCATACCTGCTTCAGACAGCATCCATTGTCGGTATTGCATCCATACTGCTTTACCTTATTG
>CALMDN010000271.1 GCA_937864935.1 uncultured Bacteroidales bacterium | reverse complement strand
CTTGTCCTGAAATAAGTTTACACAAAAAGTAAACAAAAATCAGGACTATGAAAGTTGTCTTGACCTGAAATAAGTTTACACAAAAAGTAAACAAAAATCAGGACTATAACATTCTGATCCTGAAGTTCGCGCGCATCTTATTTTCTGACCTGTCTGCATGGGCAAACAGCCTGCCCTGTCTGCCTGTAGCATACAGGCAGGCTGACTGAGTCAAGCAGACAGGGCAGGTACGTATGAATGGAACCCATTCCGCCATTGGGGGCTCAGGGCTCAGATAAAATTACGGTCAACGAATGCCTGGAAGGCTTCTTTGTACTGATCGCCCACGGGGATGTAGACTTTGCCGAAGACGATGCGGCTGCGTTCGATGATCTCCACACGGTTGAGGTTGACGATGAACGAGCGGTGAACCCGCATAAAGTGTTCTGACGGCAGTTTTGCCTCCATCTGTTTCATGGTGCTGAGGGTGAGCACGGGTTTTTCGTCGCCGTGCAGGTAGACTTTCACATAGTCCTTCAGCCCCTCGATGTATTCAACGTCGTCGAGGTTGATCCGTCTTACCTTGTAGTCTGATTTGATAAAGAGAAAACCACCGCTGGTTTCCACCTGCTGCTGTTCAGGGGCAGCCGGGGCAAGGGCCGCAGCAAGCCGGGTTCTGGCGCGTTTTGCCGATTCGAGAAACTCCTCATAGGCAAAGGGTTTGAGCAGGTAATCAACGGCATCGAGGCGGAATCCTTCGAGGGCGTAATTCGGATAAGCCGTGGTGAACACCACCAGCTGGTTGCCTTTCACGATGCGGGCAAATTCGGTACCGTTGAGGTCGGGCATCTGTATGTCGAGGAAAATGAGGTCGACGGGGTTGTTGTCGATGAACTCCATGGCGTTGAGCGGGTTGTCGAAACTGCCGGCCATTTCGAGGAAAGGGGTTTTGCTGATGTATCCGGTGATCAGCTGCAGGGCCAGGGGCTCATCGTCGATGGCGATGGTGGTGATGGGTTTCATTTCGCGTTGGTTTGGATGGTGAGACGCACATTGTAAACGGCAGCATCTTCGGAAATCAGCAGCTCGTGCCTGCCGGGGTAGATCAGGGCAAGCCGTTTGAGGATGTTGTCCAGCCCGATGCCGGAGCGCACATCCTCAGGGTTTTCTTTGCGGGTGTGCCGGCTGTTGGAGCACGAAAAGCGGATTTCTTCGGGAGAGGAGTGCAGGCTGATGCTGATAAAGGAGGCTTCGCGGTAGCTGATCCCGTGTTTGAAGGCATTTTCGATGAGCGAGATGAAGATGAGGGGCGTAACCGGGACCTCTTCGGAATGTGGTCTGAAGTCAACGCTGATGTTTACCTTCTCGCTCAGCCTCAGCCGCATCAGGTCGATGTAGTGGTTCATGAAACCGATCTCCTGACCCAGGGTCGTCAGGCCGGGGCCGGAATCGTACAGCACATAGCGCATCATCTTCGAAAGTTTCAGGATGGCGGTACCGGCATCGGGGCTGTTGGATTCGGTGAGTGCGTAGATGTTGTTGAGGGTGTTGAAGAAGAAGTGCGGGCTGATCTGGCTTTTGAGCAGGCCGAGGTCGGCGGCCAGCCTGGCCTTCTCCAGTTCCTGGTTTTGTTTTTCCTTTTCGGTGTAAGCTTCCGCGATGCGCAGTCCCATGGCTATCCCGGCAACCAGAGCCGAAGTGATCAGGGCATTCAGGTAGCGGAAGGGGGGTGGAGGGCCTTTGAATTCCATGCCTTCCGACGCCATTTTATCCCGTATCCTGTCGAGCCGGCGGATGAGTTCATCGTCGGGGAAGAACCAGTTGCTCAGGAAATCCGAGGCGCCGTAAAGGGTCACGATCAGCAGGGCGACCGCCACGAAAAAGTGTACCTTTCGGTTGGTGAGGTACAGGTCGGGCACCAGCCACAGGTAGGTGATGTAAAAGAGAATGCCACCACTGACCACCCGGATGTAATAACGGCCTTCGAAGTAGCCGGGTTGCTCGAGGTTTCCGCTCACCATAAACCAGGGCAGAATGAGCAGCACCGCCCAAAAGGTCAGGTGGATAAGTATTTTCAGCCGGTTTCCTTTCATAGTTTCATTGGTTGTTGCATGCTGTTTACACTTCTGAATCCTGTAACGCCCCAGGTTTTGTTTTTCTCACCTTATCAGGAAATGAACCCAGGAATGTTGATTCTGCCGCCTATTTCCTGCCTGCTGTTTGAATTCCCGTTTTCCAAACCACTGCTTTCTTCAAATATACTGATAACATCATCACATTCAGGGATTAAGCTGCCCTTTCAGGGCGCAGTTTGTTACTCCCTGATCAGACTCACCTCCCGGCAATCACCCGAAGCAGATTACCGCCACAATGAGGTATGAATCTGTCTTTCAGTCATCAACCTGATTTTATACTTTTTACCTGTCTGCCTGTGGCAAACAGGCAGGCTTTAGGCTTTAGACTTGACTTTACTCAAACCTGAGTGCATCAATCGGGTTGAGGTTGGCGGCTTTGCGGGCCGGGTACCAGCCAAAGAAGATGCCGATGGCGGTGCAGACCACAAACGAGAGCGCCACGGCTTCGGGCATCACTGCGATGGGCCAGCCGGTAAGGTTTCCGATCACCGACGACGCCACCACCCCGAGCACTATGCCAAAGATACCACCAATTACGCTGAGCATCACACTCTCGATCAGGAATTGCATCAGAATGTCTCTGCCCCGGCCACCGGTGCTCATGCGGAGCCCGATTTCGCGGGTGCGTTCGGTTACGGAAACATACATGATGTTCATGATGCCGATGCCGCCCACCAGCAATGAGATGGCCGAGATGGCGCCCAGCAGGGTGGTTAGGATGTCGCTGATGGAGCTGAAGGTGCTCACCAGTTCTGCCTGGGTGCGTATCTGGAAGTCGTCCTCTTCACCTTCTGCCTGCCTGTGCGATGCCCGCATGGCTGCGGTGATTTCGGTTACCGCCTGTGTGGTGGCTTCCTCGCTTACAGCGGAGCTGAGGATGGCATTGATGTGGGTGATGGCCAGGATGCGTTTCTGCACCGTGGTATAGGGCCCGATCAGGAGGTCGTCCTGGTCCATTCCGAAGGTATTCTCGCCTTTTTCTTCGAGCAGGCCGATCACCTTTACGGGGATGTTCCTGAAGCGGATGGTTTGTCCAACGGGATCGACTTCGGTGCCGAAGAGGTTATCGGCCACCGTTTGTCCGATGAGACAGACTTTGGCAGCCGCATTCACCTCCTGTTCGGTGAACATCCTTCCGGCTTTTACCTCCACTTTTTTGATGTCGAGGTAGTTGACATCGCCGCCATAAAAGGTGGTGGGCCAGTTGTTACCACCGGCCACCACCTGTCCTCCTCCTCTTACTTCAGGACTCACCGCCGTGATGGAAGGACAGGCCTCCCGGATGGCGGTAACATCCCTGGTTTCAAGTGCTTTTGATGAAGCGTTGCCCTGTTGCACCCCGCCCATCATCTGGGAGCCCGGCATCACCATCACCAGGTTGCTGCCCATGCTGCTGATCTGTTGCTGTATGCTTTTTTTTGAGCCTTCACCGATGGCCAGCATGGCGATGACGGAGGCCACGCCGATGATGATGCCCAGCATGGTGAGGAATGCCCTGAATTTATTGCGCATCAGGGCACTGAGGGCTATTTTCGATAAGTTCGTTATGTTCATGATGGTTTGTTTTTTTTGTGGCTGACACCGTCGCGAAACGGTGGTCAATCTGTTTCCACAGGGAGGGTGGTGAGCATTTCCCTGGCGGAACCGGGGTTTTCGACGGCGTGTTGTTTAACAATGCTGCCATCCCTGAAATGGACGTTGCGGGTGGTGAAACCGGCAATTTCGGGCTCATGGGTCACAAACACGATGGTTTTTCCTTTGGCATTGAGGTCCTGAAACAGGGCCATAATTTCGTAGGAAGTGCGGGTATCGAGGTTTCCGGTAGCTTCATCCGCCAGGATCACCACCGGGTCGTTTACCAGTGAACGGGCAATGGCAACCCTTTGCTGTTGTCCGCCCGACAGCTGGTTGGGCATATGGTGAACCCTGTCGGCCAGTCCGACGGCCCCGAGTGCGGCCATCGCTCTTTCGCGTCTCTCACGCGGCTTCACTGAGTTGTTATAGAAGAGCGGCAGTTCCACATTCTCGAGGGCCGACGTTCTGGGCAACAGGTTGTATGACTGAAATACGAACCCCAGTTTGAGGTTGCGCAGCCTCGCCAGTTCGTTTTTGCTGAGGTTGCTCACATCTGTACCATCGAGCAGGTAGCTGCCCGAGGTAGGCTTGTCGAGGCAGCCCAGGATGTTCAGCATGGTGGATTTGCCACTGCCGCTGGTGCCCATGATGGCAACAAAATCGCCTTCACGGATGCTGAGGTCAACACTCCGCAGGGCGTGTACCGTAACCTCCCCGACGTGAAAATCCTTCCGGAGCTGATGTATGCTGATGATTTCTTTTTTCATTTTCTGTTTTCTTTTTCTTATGGTTTGCCGGTCCGGTTCTGCCTTCTCGGGGGACGAGGGACGGGGGACGAGGGACGAGGGACGAGGGACGCACTTCGACTTCTCAGTGACCAAGGGACGAGGTGTGAACCTGAGGGCCAAGGTGCGATTCCTGATGTATCTACTTAGGGTTGCGGTGGCCTGTTGTTTTTTGAGGATCCCGGGCGTTTGGGCACGAAGGGGCTTGACACCGTTTTCTCCTCTTTGTCGCTGCTTTCGGCCTGACGGGTAGCAAGAACCACTTCATCGCCGGCTTTGAGTCCCGACTTAATTTCAACATGGCTGCCGTCGCTCAGGCCGGTTACCACAGCCCGTGGATGCATCTGCCTGCCGTCGTATACCCAAACCTGCTGTCCGGAAGCCTCTTTTGTGTTTGAAGGCCGGCTGTTACTGTCGGGCAGTTCGGGTTTGAATTTGAGGGCCTTTACAGGGATGGTGATCACCTCCCTGGCTTCGGCCATAAAGATGGTGATGCTGGCGGTCATCCCGGGCATCAGTTTTTTGTCGGGATTCGGGGCATTCACTATCACAGTATAGGTTACCACATTCGACGAGATCACCGGCTGCAGACGGATTTCAGTAACGGTACCCTCAAAGGTTTCACCCGGGAAGGCATCCACCGTGAATTCAACCCTTTGTCCGTTTTTCACCTGTCCGATATCGGCTTCATCCACATCGGCCTGAACCTGCATGCGGGTAAGGTCGTTGGCGATGGTGAACAGGGTGGGGGTGTTGAAGCTGGCGGCCACCGTCTGTCCTTCATCCACGGCACGGTTGAGCACCACCCCATCGATGGGAGAAGTAATGGTGGCATAATCGAGGTTCACCTGATTTCTTTCGAGGGTGGCTTTTGCATTGGCCACACTGGCCTGGGCTCTTTTGTAGCTGTATTCTACCTGGTCGAAATCGGCCTGTGCAATCAGCGACTTTTCGTACAGGACTTTTGAACGTCCGTAATTCAGGGTCTGGTATTTCAGGTCGGCTTCGGCATCCATCAGTGTAGCCCGGCTCTGATCGAGGCTGGCCCTCAGCATGGTTTCGTCGAGGGTGGCCAGCAGCTGTCCTTTCTTTACCACCGAATTGAAATCGGCATAGAGCTTCTCAATGACACCCGATACCTGCGTTCCTACCTCAACGGTGGTTATGGCTTCAATGGTTCCGGTAGCGGTTACGGTCTGGCTGATGTTGCCGATGGCTGCACCGGCCGTATCTACGGTCAGGTTCTGCTTGTCTGACCCGCAGCCGAAGATGATGCCGGCAGCCGTGGCCGCAATGAGCGCAGTGATTGCAATGATTTTTACTTTTCGTTTCATGACTTTATGGTTGAATTTCTTGTTTTACTGATTTAATTTCATGATTTCCTGTAACTTACAGTTTAAGTTCTTTTCCTTGATAGAAATCGAGTACCTTGTAGCTGAAAATCAGGTTGTACCTGGCCTGCAGCAGGCTGCTTTCAGCATTGATGAGGCTGGTTTTCTCGTACAGGAAATCCACCGGACTGATGATCCCCTGGGCAAAGCGTTCTTCTGCCACGGCAAAGGAAGCTTTGGCAGCAGCAAATTTTTCATTGCCGGCTTCAAACTCCTTTTCGGCTGTTACCACATCGGTCCAGGCGGTTTCAATGGATTTGCGCAGCTGATTGCGGGTGCTCTGCTCGCTGATTTCGGCCGAGGATGCATTGATCCTGGCCAGTGAAACCTGCGATTTCACCTGTTTCTGCTGGAAAATCGGGATGCTCAGCGTGAGTCCGGCTGTGGGGCTCAGGTTGTGGTCAAGCTGCGAAGCGAACTTCAGGTTATCAGCCAGGCTGTTGTATTGGGTACTCAGACCGGCATTGATGCTCAGTGAAGGCAGGTAACCGGCTTTTGCAATCCTGATGTCATACGCGGCTATCTGTTTCTGCAGGGCTGCATTCCGGACCTCAGGCCGGTAAGCCAGGGCCGATTCGTAAACACCGGCCAGGGTGCTGCCGGCCGACTGCACGGCGGCGTTGCTGAAGTCCGGCTTTTCAATGGTAAATTCATCGCTTACAGGGATTTCCATGAGTTGCATCAGGTTGAGCCTGCTGAGCTGAAGCTGCTTTTCGGCCGAAGCCAGGGTAAGCTTCTCTGCCGCTTCCTGCGATTTTACCTGTAAAAAATCGGCCTGTGAAATGATGCGCAGATTCAGGCGCTCTTCTGAAAGCCTGAGTTGGGTCTGTGTGGAAAGCAGCTGATTTTTGCTGTTTTCGACCAGCTCACCGGCATACAGTACCTGCAGGTAGCTGTCGAGTACCTGAAGGGTGATGTCCTGCCGGTAGGTCTCTTCATCCAGCACAGCGCGCTGGTAGTTGAGTTGAGACTGTCTGATCGTGTTCTCTTTGCGGAATCCGTTGAACAGGGTTGCCGAAGAACTGATGGCTGCATAACTGCTGTTCGAGCCGGTGAAATCGTAGGCGCCGTCGTTGTTCAGCTGGTCTGACCAGGCGAAGGATTGTCTTGCGGTAGCTTCTACTACGGGAAACCGGGAGGCCAGGGCCTGTTCCCTGTTTACCTGGGTTATGTCGGTAGCAAGGGCTGCCTGTTTCAGCTGAAGATTGCCGGCCAGGGCCTGATTTATGCACTTATCAAGACTCCAGGCTTCGGGCTGTTGCTGCCCTGAAACAGCCTGAGCCGCAAGCAGCAGGGTGACTAGGAGGATGCTGATTTTCATTTTTATAGGATTGATGCCGCAAAACTACAGGGCATCGTTCCGTTGTGAAAATCAATTAGACGGATAGAGGGTATTTGTCGATGAACCGGTATTTTATCCGCCCGATTCAGTCGGGATTTACCCTGAGGGTCCCCTTCAGCCGGATGTCTTTGCAGGAAGCTCCGATCATGATGCTGAAATCGCCGGGTTCCACCACCTTTTCCATCTTGAAATTGAGCATTTCGAGCATGGTGGGTTCGATCACGAAGCTGCAATGTTTCGTTTCTCCGGCTTTCAGGCGGATTCTGCTGAATCCCTTGAGTTCGGTAACGGGTCGGGCTACCGAGGCAAGCTGGTCACGGATGTAGAGCTGAACCACCTCCTCTCCTTCGCGGGTTCCGGTATTGGTAAGCTCGAAGCTTGCCAGAAAGGATTTTTCATTCTTTGTTTCGCTGATCTGCAGATTTTTATAACTGAAGGTGGTATAGCTTAACCCGAATCCGAAGGGAAACAGCGGTTGCCCGCTCAGGTTGTCGTAGTCGTCGCCCCGGCCGGTGGGTTTGTGGTTATACACCAGGGGCAGCTGACCTTCGTGCAGGGGAAAGGTGATGGGGAGCCGGCCGGCCGGGTTCACTTTACCGAACAGTATTTCAGCCACTGCCGTGCCCCCGGCTTCTCCGGGATACCAGACATCCAGCAGAGCATCGGCCTGGCCAAGCCACCGCTCCATGGTAACGGCACTCCCGCCGGTGAGGATCACCACCAGGGGCTTCCCGGTGGCTGCCAGACGCAGAATCAGTTCTTCCTGGTTTCCGGGAAGGCTCAGCAGGGCGCGGTCGCGGAATTCTCCCTCTTCGATACCGGCGACCATCACTATGGCATCGCAGCGGCTGGCTGTTTCCACCGCCTGCTGCAGTTGCGCTTCCGCATCACCCGCAAGCCCGAAATCCCACACCAGCCTGAACCAGGCATTGCCCGTTGGTTCGGTATATTCAATGCGGAGGTCGTATTCTTCCCCTTCAACAAAGTCAAATCCGGCCATGGTCAGGTTGCGGCCGCAATACGTGCGCTGATCAATGAGCAGTTGGTTGTTGATATACAGGCGGTAACCGTCGTTGCCATCGATGCCGGTTTTTACGGTTCCGCTGACCGGTCCCCTGATTTTGCCTTCCCAGACAACCGAATAAAAGCCATATTCCAGTTTCTCAGGATCGGGAGAAAAAAGGGTCCAGCGGAAGTCGATCTGTGGGTCGGTCCTGACAAAGGCAGGCGCTCCGCTGAAATCAATTCCATGGTAGTACCTGCCGGTTAGGCCCTGCACGGGCTTCCCGTTTTCACGGGTGCTCAGGTATTGCGGTGCCACGGTCACACACGGCTGCAAAAGCCGGCTGCTGCCGCGGGCATATTCAACACGGGTTTCAGGGCCAGCCTGTTGCCTGATCCCTTCCAGGATGCTCACCACCTGGTTTCCCGGTCCGCTGTAGCCGCCGGCCCGGGCTTCAACGGCATCCTGGCCGGTAACGGCAATGGATTTTATGGCAGGGTCAAGGGGCAGGAGTGCACCCCGGTTCTTCAGCAGCACCACCGATTTGCGGGCTGCTTCCAGGGCTGCAGTACGGTGCTCAGGGCAACCGTTGATCTTCTGCGCAGCCGCAGGGTCAGCATAAGGTGTTTCAAACAGGCCGAGCCTGAATTTGGCCCTCAGTACCCGGGCCACGGCACTGTCGACGACTGCCTGCGGGATGTCTCCCTTAAGGAAGGCTTCGATGAAGAGGGGATAATGATCGCGGGAGGTCTGAAAAATGACATCCAGCCCGTTGATTAAGGAGTTTGCTGCGGATTCGCGGTAACTTCCGGTGGTAAAATGCAGCACATTGGCACCTCCGGTGGCACCGGCGTCGGAAATCACAAACCCATCGAACCCCCATTCTTTCTTCAGCAGGGTGTTGAGCAGCCAGTGATGGGCGGTGCAGGGACTCCCATCGAGCGAGTTGTAGGCCGTCATCACCGAACCGGCGCCTCCTTTGCGGAATGCCGCTTCAAAAGGGACAAGTTCAGTTTCACGGAGAGCCCTTTCGCTGTAGTGCACCGGATAGCTGTCTCTGCCTCCGCTGCCATAATTCGAAACAAAGTGCTTGGGGGTGGCAATCACACCCCGTTGTTCAAACTCCCTGATGAAGGCCACCGCCATGGCAGATGTCAGGAAAGGATCTTCCCCGTAAGTCTCTTCAACCCTTCCCCAGCGCACATCGCCGGCAATGTTGATCACCGGTGAAAGCACCTGGCGGATGCCCCGGCTGCGGGTTTCTTCGGCAATGGCAGCAGCAACGCGGTGCATCAGGGCGGTGTCGAAGCTGGCGGCCAGGCCAATGGATTGCGGAAAACGCGTTGCCCCCTGGTGCACCAGTCCGTGAAGGGCCTCATCGAAAGGCATCACCGGAATGCCCAGCCGGGTCTGTTCAAGAAAGAACTGTTGTACCTTGTTGATGGTCTCCGTCATGGCCGCCGCTGAACCACCGAACTGGCTGGTGATCATCTGCCCGGCCGTGTTGTCACCGGCTTCCGCAATCCCGCCCTCAAAGCCAAAAGCGCCGTTTACAAAGTAACTTTTATCGCGGTTCCACTCTTCGGCCAGCATGAACAATTGCCAGAATTTTTCTTCGGGGCTCATGCGGGAGAGCAGATCCTGCACCCGCTCATGGATGCTCAGGGATGGATCTTTGTAGGGCTGAGACCATGCCTGCAGCAGCAGAGTCAACAGAATGAAGGTAAGGCTTGTTTTTCTCATGTTGGGGCTGTTTTCAGCTTTCCGGTCCGCGGTATACGCAGGTATTCAGCCGTGTGATGATGCTGTAATGAAAGTGGTAGTGATCGCACAGCCGCCTTCCAGGCATTATTCCCTGATGAATTTTCCATCGAACAACACATACCGGGATTTCAGCACGAAAAGCTAAATGCCGCGATTTAA
>CALMDN010000270.1 GCA_937864935.1 uncultured Bacteroidales bacterium | reverse complement strand
CCGAGAGGCCCATCTGACCGGCTGCCAGGTTGCGGCGGTAAAAGGCGTTCGACTCTTCAGCGGTGGAGAATCCGGCATACTGACGGATGGTCCAGGGTTTCATCACATACATGGTGCTGTATGGTCCGCGCAGAAATGGCGGAATCCCGGCAGCATAGTTCAGATGCTCCATTTTCTCCAGATCAGCCGGGGTAAACACCGGCTTCACGGGAATCTGCTCAGTCGTCATCCATTCCTTTCCCGAAGGTTTTTCTCCGGAAGGGGCTTTGGTGATGGATCTGAGGTTCACATTCTTAAAATCGGGACGCATATTTTGATTCGTTTTTGATTTGTCTTGATTAAAAATTTTTCGGATTTCGGAATTCGGATTTCGGATTTTTTCTTCCGCAATCCCTGCCTGACTGTCGTCAAAACAGGCAGGCGCAATCAGCAATTGTTGATCCGCAACCGACCTCCGCAATTACAACATCACACCCAGCTTTTGCTGGAACATGTACAGGGTGTCGAAGACATTGGTGCGGACATGAATAAACTCATCAACACCGGCAGCCTTCAGCTGATCAACGATCTCTTTCGGATAACCGGCAACAACCACCTGTATATCAGGGTTTCCTGCTTTCAGGGCTTGTGTGGCTAACGGTGCAATTCCGGCATACTCTTCGTCGCTGCTGCAAAGGACCACAATGTCAGCCCCTGCTTTCAGTGCAGCTTCCACACCTTCATCCACTGTAGTGAACCCGGCATTGTCGGTGATTTTATAACCGGCGCAGCCAAAGAATCCGGCACTGAATCCGGCCCTGGCTTTACGCATGGCAAGGTTACCTATGGTGAAAAGGAAGACATGGGGTTTGGGGTTGCCTTCGTTTTCCCAGATTTCGGTGGCGAGCCTCAGGTCTTCAAACGCATCGGCACCACGCATAACCTCTATGGTTTTGTAGCGGGGTGCAGGTCCCGGAATGTCATTTTCTTCTGATTCTTCCTCCTCAGCCTGAATTTTCGAAAGCATGTTTTCTGCTGCATTGGGATGCTGGTTGGTGCCCAGTACAATGGTTCTGCGCGTGGCAATATCGGCCTTGCGTGAGGCTGCACTCTCATTCACCTTATCCTGTACGAAGCCTGCTTTTATGGCTTCAATCATGCCGCCTTTATCTTCCACTTCGAGGAAAAGTTTCCAGGCTGCTTCAGCCATGGCATGGGTCAGCGATTCTATGTAATATGAGCCGGCAGAGGGATCTACTACTTTTTCGAGGCTGGACTCTTCCTTCAGAATGATCTGCTGATTGCGGGCAATGCGCATGGAGAAATCATCCGGGTCTTTGTAATCAAGGTCGAACGGCAGCACCGTGATCAGGTCGGCACCCCCGATGGCAGCCGACATGGCTTCGGTAGTGGTGCGGAGGATGTTCACATGAGGATCGTAGATCGTTTTGTTCCAGTTGCTGGTGGTAACATGCAGACGCATTTCAGCAGAAGCTGTGTGTTCAGGTTTGTATTGTTCCACAATGCGCGCCCACAGAAGGCGTGCAGCCCTCAGTTTGGCAATTTCAGGAAAGTAGTTCGACCCGCAAGCAAAACTGAACACGATGCGTGAAGCAGCCCTGTCAACCCCGATACCCTTTCCGGTAAGGAATGCAAGGTACTCATTGCCGGAAGCAAGGGCAAAGGCCAGTTCCTGCACAAGGGTGGAGCCACAATTCTGGAAATACTGTCCGTTCACGGTAATTACCCTGAATCCGGGCAGTTCTTTTTCTGCCAGATCAATCAGATCAACAGCTTCAAGCATGTCGTTCTCCTGACCGGCGTGAAAGTTTCCCCTGAGCAGCAGGTAGCTGATGGGGTCAAAGTCCACCGATCCTTTGGCTTTGAGGGGGTCGTTGCCGAGTGCTGAGATGGCACTGGCGAGGGTTCCCAGAAATTCGATGTACGACTTTGCTGAGTTGAAATGAAGACTGGTGTTGTCAGTATTGATACCCCTGAGCATAACGGCTGTATCGGTTTTCCCCGATAACATCCTGGCGTTGAGCATCAGGGCATTGGCTCCTTTACTGTTTGCTTCGGTGGCCAGTTCGTTCGCTTTTTCCGGCGATGAGGGAACGATGTCCTGACAGATTTCCCAATTGTTTTCTGCGGTTCTGTTGCCCCTGACATAGGGGAATTCGCCTGGTAAAGCTTCCGACAGATAGGATAGTTCTGCAGTATCCTCTGCCCTGTAGTAGGGTTTTATGCTGAATCCTTCGGCAGTCTTCCAGATCAGTTTTTTCTCATAATCGGCACCTTTCAGATCCTCGGTGATTTTTGCTTCCCATTCTGAGGTTGAAACACAGGGGAATTCGGTGAGAAGTCCGCCGTTTTTGCCTGTTTTTTCCGGATTGTCCATTTTAGCGATGGTATGTGGTTAAAAACCTTTTACTGTTCCTGATTGTTGGTAGTTTTGAAAAACGGTGCAAAGGTATATGTTTTTTTATCCTGAGGTCGTTTTTTGGCTTTAAAATGAAGTTTTCGCAGCTTGTGTGCAGGAAGTTTTTAATATACAGAAATCTGAATATGAATGTATTGATCAGCGGGTCTACCGGTCTTGTAGGCAAGAAACTTACGACAGCGTTCACGGCTGCAGGGCATTCGGTGACAGCGCTCGGCAGGCCCGATTTTTCCGATATCCGGGGGTTGCTGATTCCGAAAGTAGAGTCGTCGGATGTGGTGATTCATCTTGCCGGTGCTCCCATCGTTGCCCGTTGGTCGGAACAATATAAGAAGGAGATCATCGCCAGCCGGACCGGCACCACAGCCGCTCTGGTTGATGCTATATTGGCCGCCAGGGTGAAGCCATCCATGTTTATTTCAACCTCAGCGGTTGGCATTTATCCTGATGGGCAGACTTTCACAGAAAAAGACAGGCAATACGACCCGGGTTTCCTCGGCAAGGTATGTCAGGCCTGGGAAGACGAGGCCTTCAAAGCCGCTGAAGTAATCAATGTGGCAGTTTTCCGGCTCGGAATTGTGCTTTCGAAGGATGGGGGTGCCTTGCCGAAGATATTGCTGCCCTTCAGGCTTGGACTTGGGGGAAAAATAGCTTCCGGGAAACAGGGATTTTCCTGGATTCACATCAACGATCTTATCAATGCCTACCGGTTTGTGGTGGAGAAGAAACTGTCCGGGGTTTTTAATCTGACATCCCCCGGAATTACGGACAATGCCGGATTTACGGCCTCTTTAAGCAGGGTTCTGAGGCGTCCGGCTCTGTTGCCGGTGCCAGCCTTTGTGCTTGGGATTATTTACGGGGAAGGGGCAACAGCCCTCACCAGCGGGCAAAAGGTGCTTCCGGAAAGGTTGCTGGAGGCTGGGTTTGAATTCCGCTATCCGCAACTGGGTGAGGCTTTGAAGGAGCTTGCGGGTTGAGATTTCTTTGGATTCTTCCGGCAGAATTAAACCAAATTTCTCCCTTCGGTTTTACGCGTGAAAAGCTACCTGCCCCCCTCTGAAAAAAATCCCGGTAAGTCACTACATCTCATTATTGAAGAAATTATGCCAAATTCCTTCATTACGTTGAAGGAATTAAGTTAAATTCCTTCATTAGATACTTTTTCGTATATTTGTTCGATAAAAATCAAAGTGATGAGGTATTATAATCGGGCAGTCAGCGATCTTTTTCTGAAAAAGCTGTTACCGGGTAAGGTATTGGTTTTATTGGGGGCAAGAAGGGTAGGTAAAACTGTGTTTCTTAAACACATGATTGACAATTATATTAAGGAACCTTTTCTTTTTCTGAATGGGGAGGATATGGCCACCCAGTCTGTATTGAGTTCCCGGACAGTTGAGAATTACAGACAATTATTGGGTAGTATCCGTTTAATGATTATCGATGAAGCGCAGAAGGTACCTGAGATTGGTCTGGTTCTCAAATTGATGGTGGATAGTTTTGATGGTCTGAAGATAGTTGCCACAGGATCTTCTGTATTTGATCTTGCCAATAAACTTGGAGAACCTTTGACAGGAAGGAAGAACATGATTCACATGTTCCCGTTGGCTCAGATGGAATATTCTGCAAATGAGAATCTGGTGGAGACTTTAAGCCGGCTGGAAGAAAGACTTATTTTCGGGTCCTATCCTGAATTATTGCAATATGAGCGCAAAGAGGAGAAATCAGATTATCTTAAAGAAATCGTAAATGCTTATCTGTTAAAGGATATATTGGAATTTGATGGTATCCGTATTTCAGATAAGATGCTGGCACTGCTCCGTCTTGTAGCCTATCAGATCGGGAAAGAAGTGTCGGTGGAAGAACTCGGGAAACAATTGGGTATCAGCCGGAATACGGTTGAAAAGTATCTTGACCTGTTATCAAAAGTTTTTGTTATCTACAAGTTACCGGGCTTTAGCCGCAATCTGAGAAGCGAAATTGTTAAAATGAACCGCTGGTACTTTTACGACAATGGAATCAGAAATACACTCATCAATAACCTGAATCCTTTACTGATGAGAAATGATTCAGGTGAGTTGTGGGAAAATTATATAATTTCAGAAAGGATTAAATACCAGCATTATACAGGAATGATGGTGTCCAATTATTTCTGGCGGACATACGAGCAACAGGAGATCGACCTGATAGAGGAATCGGGAGGGGAACTGGCCGCCTATGAGATGAAGTGGAATGTTGCCAAACAGGCCAGAATTCCAACTGCATTTGGCAGGGCATACCCTGGAAGCACTTTCAGAACCATAAATCCGGATAATTATCTGGGTTGGATTCTCTGATTTGTTCTCATGATCTTGAAACTTGTGCCAAATTCCTTTATTACGTTGAAGGAATTAAGTTAAATTCCTTCATTAGAGAGAATTCTACCACCATTATCAACCGGTAATCAGCTTTTATCAACACATGTCGGACTCTACGCCAATGACCGGTTCAGCCCGGGGCTTGCACAGATATCTCCCTTTTGCTTCCGGCATACGCTGATATTGTCAGTATTTCATTCATCCGGTTCAGGGTATTGGAGAATAAACCCTCTGCCATCTTATGGGATTTCTTTAAATAGGTTATTTTTACGGCTTAAATCAACCAGCAAAATTTAGCCAACATGCTCAATAAACTTCTAAGTCTGGCGGTTCTCATCGGCTTTTCAGCGGGTGTATCTGCCATGGACGATGCACGTCTGCTGCGTTTTCCCGACATCAATAAAAACCTGATCGCCTTTGTTTACGCGGGCGATA
>CALMDN010000269.1 GCA_937864935.1 uncultured Bacteroidales bacterium | reverse complement strand
CGGAATCGGAATTCCGCCGGAAAAACAGAAGGAGATTTTTGGTGAATTTACCCAGGTGGATGAAAGCATCACACGCAAATATGGCGGCTCAGGACTGGGACTGGCCATTTGCCGCAGACTGGTGAGCCTGATGAATGGTGAAATTGTACTTGAAAGCACGCCAGGTGAAGGCACTCAGGTTACAGTAAGTATACTGGTTGAAAAATACGATGGTCCGATGCCGGAATACATGAAGGAAACGACCAGATCAACAATCGACCTCCGCGGATTTAAAATTCTTCTGGCTGAAGATGATGAACCAACGCGAATTTTAATCTCTGAATTGCTCAGTTCGGCAGGGGCTGAGCTGGTAGTAGCGGCCGACGGCCAGGAGGCATGGAACCTTATTCAAGAGGATTTTAACTCATACAAGCTGATAATCACCGATATACAAATGCCAAACCTCAGCGGGCCGGAACTGGCAGCCAGGATTACCCGTCATGCTGAAGTTACAGTCATTGGAGCACCTCCGATCCTAGGCCTGACTGCCCATGCAACCCGCGACGAGATCGAGTCGTATCAAAGAACAGGTATCCGCAATGTGCTGATCAAGCCTTTCAGGTATCACCAACTGGTCGGGGCACTAGGTAAAATATTGAATACTGCAGTGATTGTTCCGGCACAGGATTCAAACGACATCACAGGCACCATGATGAGCATAAACCTCGAACCATTCAGGAAATTCACAGGGGATGACACAGTTGCCCTGAACAGGATACTGCTTTCACTGGCCGACAACCTCGCAGCTACTTCAGAAGAGATGGAATCCGCCTTCAAGGCCGGTGATCTTCCGCTGCTCGCCCTCCTGGCCCACCGCATGTTACCGAATGTCAGAAATCTCGGGGCAAAGGATGAAGCCGGCATGTTACAGAAACTGGAATCATTACGCCGCGGGAATGTCATAGACCAGGAGGAGCTTAGGGCAACAATGCAGAATCTTACAAATGGTCTGAAGGCTTTGGAAACAGAACTCAGAAATCAGGGTTCGGATTACTGAAGCGGGATGCCGTATTGCTTCATTTTATTGTAAAGCGTTTTGCGGTCAACATTGAGCAATTTGGCTGCTTTGGATTTATTGAACTTCACTTTCTCCAGGGTATTGACAATGAGCTCCCTTTCACTCCGGTGGGCAGCCACTTTCAGGTTTAATTCAGAAAGATCGCTTTCGCCGGCGGTAACATCCGTTAAAGGTGCCGGAGCACCGGAAGCTTCTGATACCAGTTCTTCAGGAAGGGTATAAGCCTCAACAATGCTGGTATTCGACAACAATACGGCCCTTTTGATGATGTTTTTCAGCTCTCTGAAGTTTCCCGGCCAGGAATACCTGATAAAAATATCCATCACTTCGGGGCTGAAGCCGTCGACATTTTTACCCAGTTCGCGGTTAGCCATCTGAAGAAAATGCGCAGCAAAGATTTTCAGGTCAGCCGGCCTTTCGCGCAGGGGGTGCACTGTAATGGCAAATTCGTTGATGCGGTGAAAGAGATCTTCCCTGAATTCGCCCGCTGCAACGGCCTTGCGCAGGTCATCGTTGGTGGCGGTTATAATCCGAACATCGACAGGTATCTCGGTCGTTGAGCCTATTCTTCTGACTTTTCGTTCCTGAATCACACGCAGCAGCTGAACCTGGATGTCGTAGCTCAGGTTTCCGATCTCATCCAGAAAGATGGTTCCTGTGTTGGCGGCTTCAAACTGGCCCTGCTTGTCGGCAAAGGCACCGGTAAACGAGCCTTTCAGGTGGCCAAAGAATTCACTTGCGGCCAGATCGCGTGGAAGGGCGCCACAGTCGATGGCTATGAAAGGTTTGTCGCTTCTTACACTCTCTTCGTGAATTCTGCGGGCTACAAACTCCTTTCCGGTGCCGCTTTCACCCAGAATAAGCACCGACATACCGGTAGGTGCAACCAGTTTGATGTACTCACTGATCTTTTGTGCCGGGGCACTCGCCCCTTCTACAAACAGTGTTTCTGAACCACCGGTCTGCATATTGTCATCGTCGGGCGACTTCACCAAAAGGGCCCGGTTGATGGTGAGGATAATTTCATCGGGATTCACCGGCTTGGCTACATAATCAAAAGCCCCGAGTTTCATCGCCTGAACAGCCGTGCGGATATCGGCATATCCGGTCATCAGCACAACCGGCACACCGGGAGCCTCACGCAAGACAAAATGCAGAATATCAATACCATCATGATCCGGAAGCCTCAGATCGGTCAGGACGATCTCCGGCTGGAAAGACTTTATTTTTTTCAGTGCGTCGTTGTACGAAAATGACTGCTGAACGTCAAAACCCTTTTTGGTCAGAAAGGTTTCAAGCATCAGGCAAAAGGTTACATCGTCATCAACTATTAAGACTCTGTTCATGAATTCTCGCTTTGCTGAGGGCTTCGGGCAAAAATAAGAAGTTATCCTTACAAACGCATCAATAACGAACTTTTTAAACCCTTGGTATACAACCAGTGTATAATAACACTCCGGATTATGCCAGGTACCTGATCAGTTTCTTTATCAATTCTTCCTTTTGAACCGGCTTGGAAACGTAGTCATTGCATCCTGCCTCCAGGGCTTTTTCGCGGTCACCAGCCAATGCGAGGGCTGTCTGGGCAATGATGATTACTTCCTTGTTCGTTTCCCTGATCTTACGTGTTGCCTCAAAACCATCAAGTCCCGGCATCTTGATATCCATCAGCACCAGGTCGATGTTTTTGTTCTCGGAACAGACCTTTACAGCATCAATGCCATTGTCTGTATAGATGAACTCTATCCCGTAACCCTGAAGCATTTTTATCAGCAGCCTGTAATTAAAATACTCATCCTCAGCAATCAGAACAATACTTCCTGCCAGAAGACTATCTGAATCATCCGGCTTTTCTTCTGATATATTGACCGACTGACTGAACAAAGGCTTGTATGGAATGGTAAAAAAGAACTTCGATCCTGATCCGGGTTCGCTGTCAAGCCAGATTTTTCCGCCCAGGAGCTCCACATACGATTTTGAAATTGAAAGGCCTAAGCCGGTTCCACCGGATGTTCCTGAGGTTTTGCTGTTCAGTTGCCTGAAACGGTCAAAGATTATTTCGGTCATTTCTGCCGGTATCCCTATGCCCGTATCCTCAACACTGAATTTCAGGTAACCCTTTTCAAGGATGTATCCAAAACTGACCGAACCACTGTTGGTGAATTTAATAGCATTGTTTACCAGGTTTGATACAATCTGGTTCAATTTGGTTTCATCGGTAATCACCTCAGATTCATAATTTGCAAGACCGCAGGAGAAGCTGAGGTTGAGGCTCTTTTCAACAGCCCTGGAATTAAGCTGAAGAAAGACGATCTGCATCAATTCGTTGATGTTGGTTTTTGAATCACGTACTTTTTCCTGACCTGCTTCCAGGGTTGCTATACTTACAATATCTGTAATGATTGAGAGCAACTGATTGCTGCAACTGTTGATGATTGAGCTGTATTCAGCTTTGTCTGCTTCCTTGACTCCCGGTTGGGTCAGCAGGTTGGTAAAACCGACTATCCCATTCATGGGAGTGCGTATTTCGTGGGAGATATTGTGCAGGAAGGAGGTCTTCAGACGGTCACTCTCTTCGGCCTTTTCTTTGGCATTGGTAAGTGCCTCAAGCAGTTCCATGCGTTCAGTGGTATTTCTGGCAACCACAAGCACCTGATCGTGAGAGCGTTTCACCATGGTGAACTCATAAAAACTGCGGGTATCTCTATCGGGAAGGGAAAACTCAAATTTCTGCAGTTGCCCCGATTCGAGTACTAGTGCCGTATTCTTTCTCACAATTCCGGCAATTCTGTCGGCTATGCCATCTTCTCCGGAAGATCTGCTCAGGTTTCTGAAATAACTTTCCAGTATACCATCGTTGTGGTTTGAAAAAGATTCAATCAGGTTGCTCCGGCTGTCAAAAATAAAGATTGAATCCGGGAGGGCACTGATGATGCTGTTGATTTTCAGCAGGTTGTTTTCGGCAACTTCCTTTGCCGACACAATCTCACTGATCATGCTGTACTGATCGGTGATGTCATTGGCTATGGCAATTACCACTTCCCGGCCAAAATAGTTCCCGGGAAAGAAACGGACCTCTTTTGGAAATACATTTCCATTGCTCCTGATTCCCCAGAATTCGATTAACTGGGGGCTGCCTTCAAAAGTCCTGCGGATAATATCGTCATTGTCGAGGGCCTCGTTTTTCCCTGGTGCAGAGAGAAACTCCGGGGTTTCGCCGATAAATCGTTCTTTCGGGTAGCCATACATATCCAGGGCGCCCTGATTCACATCGATGAATCTGGCTTCTCTGTCAATGATATAAACTGCACTCGAAATACTGTTAAACAAGCCTCTGTAGCTCTCCTCACTTGCCCTCAGGTCTTCTGCAGCCTGCCTGCGGTGGAGTGCCACAGCAGCCAGCTTGATAAATGCCTCTATCACTTCTACGTTGTTGAGGCTTTTGTTGCGTGGGGTAATGATGGTTACGTCTCCCAGCAGGTACTCGCGCCGGGCAAAACCCATTTCGAGGATATCACCGATATCAAGTATAGATTCAAGAATCCTGCACAGGGACTTGCTGACAGCTCCGGCCAGCAGTTCATAAAGATCTTTTCGGGGTGTAAGTTTCTGATAAAGAACATCCTGCTTTCGCTCAGGCGTTAGAATAGTCGACATCCCGACAGGGTGTTGCCCGAGAATACCGAGTACTTTTTCTGCAATTTTGCCCAAACCGAAAATTGCCCTCAGGGTTACTATTTTCGTGACCTCATCGAAGGAGGTTACCATGACGATGCTTTTACCTGCAAGTTTGTGGATCTTGTCTCCGATAAACTCATAAATGTTTACCTCGTCTCCGAGCTCCAGGAATTCCAGCGCGCTTTCGTTCAGGAATTTCGTGTGTTTTTCACCTTCAAACCGCTGGGTAATATCGCGCCCGAATACAACCAATCCCTTTCTGGAACCATCCTCTTTGAAAATCGGCACCTTGATGACATCAAAAACATGGTTCACCCCATAAATATCCGGAATCGTTTCCTCTGATCTTGAAAGCTTCCCGGCACTCCATGCTATTTCATCCGATGCCTGACAGTTCCGGAAGGCTTCTTTGTAAATGTCAGCCGTAAACTCTGCAAGCTCTAACTCCGTAAGGCCCCTGAAATCAACATGGTCG
>CALMDN010000268.1 GCA_937864935.1 uncultured Bacteroidales bacterium | reverse complement strand
TATCACCCTGAAGTTCGCAGGCGTACCCGGACTGCTCACCTTTACGGGACCATAAGCCATTGTAAGGTTATCCACCCAGAGGGTACTGCCGGTAACCGGGCTACCGGTAAGCAGGTTGCTTGAGAAGAACATGATGTTCATGGTGTCGGGCATCTCCCAGATCAGGTATTCGATGGGCAGTGAGAAAGGTGTCCAGGTGGTGGTCTGTCCGCCGATGGTCTGATAGGCATAAGCCAGGGTATCGCGGCCTGTGCCGTTCCATCGTGAGAGTCCGATCCCGATGATGCAGGAATCACCGCTGCCGGGTTGGTACCTGAACCACCCGTTCAGCTGGTTCGGGCGGGTATCGATGGGAACGCCGCCGTTAACCGTACCTGTCTGGTTGAGTATATCGAGGGTAATTTCACCAAGCGAAACAATGCCCGGCATGGTTACGGGACCTACCAGAAAAATATTCTCCGTCACAGTCTGTATTTTTGCACAATAGCTGCCGCTCTGGGGATTGCTCTGCTCTCGGGTTACACAAACAAAACTGGTCCCGAAAACCGTCTGGTTGATGGTATTCCATCCTACCGGCTCACCACCGCTCCATTCCTCAAAATCAGGGTTGGGTATGGGGTTCTGGGCAACAAGGTGGTGAGAGAGCAGCAGGTTCAGCATCCAGAAGCTCAGCAAACAAAGCGCAGCAGCAGTGTATTTCTTCATTTCAGCAAATCACAATGGTTTGAAATAACAATTCCGGTAGTGGGCAAATATAGCTGAAAATCATGAGCAATCAGACAGGTTGGAGGGAAAGGGCTGTAGTAAAAAAAACACAGGCTTCTTATAGGAAGCCTGTATTTCAGAAAAAACGGTACCGTTCAGCGTTGTAAGCGGGGTTCTGTTTCCCATATTGCGGGACTTCTGCCATTTATCTATCCCTTATGTCGCCATAAGGTTCTAACGACCTACCCCCCGGAAAAGAGCGGGCAGCCCTCTGTGATGCCTTGCAGCCTCACCTTCCGGTATATTTGGTCTTTCAATCCATAAGGTTTACCCGCGCAGGCTGTCACCAGCCTGAGCCGTGGGCTCTTACCCCACGTTTTCACCCTTACCCTGTCATGAAAAATCACGACTGGGCGGTAATTTTCTGTGGCACTTTCTGTTTCCGCCGGTTGCGGAACCTTCCCGTTAGGAAGTATGGCGCCCTGTATTGCCCCGACTTTCCTCTCAGGATTAAAAACCCTGAGCGGCAGAACACGCTGATGTTTCCGTTGTGAGACTTAAGTTGGGGCAAAAGTACAGAATTTTGCCTTACAATGCAATAATTTTCAGAGAATTAACCAAATCTGAAAATTACGATCCGGCGGTGATGCTCACCTCAATGGCTCCGTTGCCGTATTGGGCAAAGGGGGCGCTTCTGAACTGCAGGTTCTCGTATTCTCCTAATTTCGCGGTGATTGCGGTTCTGAGGGTTCCGTTCCCGATGCCGTGGATAAAAACCACTTTTCTATAATTGTAGGCGATGGCACTTTCGAGCATGCTGCTGAAATATCCCATCTGAAAAAGCAGTATTTCACTGTTCTGCATGCCGGTGTAATCGGCCCTCAGGGCAGATATGTGAAGGTCAACCTCTGCCTCTCCGGGTGCGGTCCTGTGCAGATCGATCAGGGCCGGCGGGGCTGCCTGCATGACTTTTTGCCTGGCAGCAGCATCAATTCCCGATTTGGCGAGGGTCTCCTCAGCTGCCGAGATTACCTGCGAGGCCAGATCCCCGAGATTGATTACCAGGGCTTTTTCTCCCAGCAAGGGGAAGCTGATATAGCTGCTCTCTTTGTAAAATCTTACCGGTTTGGCCTTATAGGCTGCATGCAGGGGACTCATTACCCTGGCTGGGGATTCCTGATGAAACAACACCTGAACGATACCATCGCACCACGATTCCAGCTGCTCACGGCCTGTTTCACCGATTACCATCCCCGACCAGGGCGGAACCACATCGTAACCGGATCCGGCATAGGCGCCTTCCCCGTTCTTCAGCAGCAGTGAATAGATGGCTTCATAGGCTGTATTGTTTACCAGCACTACCTCGATGTCGCCGGATATCAGCAGCTTCTGGTCGAAGGGCACAAAAGCCAGGTGGATCCCTTCCAGGGTTCCGGCTCCCGACTGCCGGTAAAGATATCTGACGTTGCTGTCGCTTGTTTCCTGCGGTTCAGCTACAGGTGCTGGCAATGGTTTTGACACAGGGGCGCTGGTCTTCTGTGCGGGCAGGGTAACATTTACCTGGCGGTCAAAGAACCGGCCGGCCGCCCCTTCGGGTTCGATCAGCAGTACGTCCTTTGCCAGTACGGGCACTTCAAAACCCTCTTCAATGGCCACATTTACCATGGTATTGCTGATGATGGATGTGACTATCCCCCCTCCTTTTTCGTTCAGGAACCTTACCTTATCTCCGGGTTTCAGATGCATTGCAGTATTTTTCAGTTTGGTGAACCGGCCATCTGACCGGCATAATTTAAAGGCTGCAAAGGTAAGCATTTAAAGCCCTCCTCACCAAAGGATGCAATCGGGGTTCAGATGCATCTGCCAGACCATGTATAAGTGAAATCCGCTATTCAACGCACTACCGGCAATGGTTTTTAAAGATTACAGCATGATTATTGTGTAATTTTATCGTGCAAAAATACCGCGATGCCATTCAATGCTTACCAGAAATTTATTGCAATTGTAGCACTTACAGCAGGGCTGATACTTTCAGGATGCGGAGGCAAGGAACCATACCCATACAAGCCCACGCCCTATACCCTTGAAATCCCTCCATATTTCCCGACCCGGCTGAATATCCCCGATGACAATCCAATGACTGTGGAAGGAATCAACCTTGGCCGGTATCTGTTTTACGATGGCCGTTTGTCGGGACGCACTGACTTTGATTCTCTGATGAGCTGCGGGAGCTGTCACCTGCAGGCCAACAGTTTTGAGCCGGGGATTCATCATCCGGTATTCACCGGAGGGCGTACCTTCGGGCTTTCGGGGGCTTACACCCCTCACTACGCTCTCCCGCTGGTGAACCTGGTATGGAACGCCAACGGCTACCTCTGGAACGGACTGATCAGGCAGGACAACCCTGATGAAAACAGGCGCACCCTGGAAGACCTGGTATGGATGGGTGTGGTTGCACCGCATGAGATGAGTGGTGACACCAACAGAACCAAAGCCCTGATCCAGCAGATCCCGGGCTATCCGGCGTTGTTCGGGCTGGCTTTCGGGTCACAGACGGTTACGATGAAAAACATCAGCCGGGCCATTGCCCAGTTTGTGCGTACCATGGTTTCGGCCGATTCGCGCTTCGACCGCTACATGCGTGGGGAATTGCAGCTGAGTGCTCAGGAACTCAATGGCTTTGTGCTGTTTACCACCGAAGAAGGGGCTGATTGCTTTCATTGCCATGGCAGCAGCGGCAATCCGTTGTTTACCACCAACCTGTTCTACAACAATGGCAAGGACACTGAGTTTAACGATCCGCGCGACCGCTATGCCATCACCGGAGAGGAAACCGACCGTGGAGCCTACAAAGCCACAACCCTGCGCAACATCGGCCTGATGGGCCCTTACATGCACGACGGCCGCTTTGCCACCCTCGACGAAGTCATTGACTTCTATTCACACCATGTAAAAGTATCGGATTATGTAAATCCCCTGATGCACCATGTGAATGAAGGAGGCGTTCAGCTTACACCATCAGAAAAATCCGATTTGAAGGCTTTTATTCTCAGCCTTCAGGATGAGGCGTTTCTTACCAATCCCGACCTCGCCCCGCCGCTGTTGTTTCCCGATGGCAAAACCTATCAGGAAGTAGCTGGCAGGTTTTACCAGCAGCCCTGAACTCAGCGTTTCCCGATCATGGAGATCAGATCGAGGTCAAAAGTAAAGCCAATGTAGGCATTCACCTTCCACTCTTTGGTTGTTGGTATGGTGATGCCAGGCTGCAGCACATCTCCGACGTTGAACCCATCCTTCAGGGCAGTATATTCGGCAACGTTGGCGCCAACATTCACATGCAGCACATCGAAAAGTTTAATATTCGGGCCCAGGTAAAAATTCTTGAACAGGTTGTTGCCCCCGAATCCAAGGAAAAAACCCAGGTCGTAAGTCAGGTTGCCGCCGGGTTTGCTCAGGTCTTTCAGCATGATGCTGGCTCCCGTTACAAAATCAAATTCAATGTTGCTGCTGTTGTTGTTGCTGATCACATACACCGACGGATTGGCCGCATCTTTGGGGGCCAGTGCAAAATCGGGCGTGCGGTAATTCTTGATGGCAAATCCCTGCACC
>CALMDN010000267.1 GCA_937864935.1 uncultured Bacteroidales bacterium | reverse complement strand
TTCATCTTTTACCTTTTTAAGTTGATTTTTGGTCAACCTATTTCAGGCACGGACAGGCTTTTTACTTTTTACTTTTTACTTTTTACTTTTTACTTTTTACTTTTGACTTGACACTAGATGCCTGTAGTATTCAGGTTTCCCAGACTGATGGTTACAATTTTCTTCTGGTTTTCATCGTCGTTGTTCACGAGGGTCATACTTACCTGAAGGTGAAGGTTGTAGATGTTGATGTCGGTTTCCTTGGCCTTTATTTTTCCGATTTTCAGAATGTCAGAATTGATGATTCCCTCGTGCCGGTTTGCTTCATGGCCGAAGATTTTATCGTTGCCGGCGGTCAGCATTTTCTTGTCGTAACCCTGGCTGAATTCATTGATGTTGGAGATGTCGTCGATGGTGATCACCTGCAGGTTCTCAATGCCGTCGATGTTCACGGTAAACCAGCGGTGTACATGTTCATCGATCAGGCAGCGGTTCAGGCTGTCGCGCGACAAGATTCTCGAATTGTTGATGATGGCCCTTCCGTAATGGTTGTCGTTGTAAGAATAGATCTTATCGTAAGTAATCGCATAGCGGGTACTGATTCCACCAATGATTTTTCTGAGCCTGGGAAAAAAGTGAAAGGCGTTGTAGATTCTCAGCACAATCGCATAATTGCTGGCAAACAGAAGGGAATGCAGCGGGGTGTCGAAAATCAGAAATCCCCCGTCACCGGTGCTGATAAAGCGCTTCTCAATGCTCTCCCGGGAGTATTTCTGGAAAATAAATGGGTGATTGGTCAGACAGAGGTCGATGGTGGTTCCCAGCATGGTTTTGAAAAGAAAGGGAATCAGCATCTGCTCAAACTCTCCGTAGGAACTGTACTGGAAGATGTCGAGTCCCAGCACAGATTTTGAGCTGAGCTCATCGATCCTGATAACTTTCTGAAGCTCTGCAAGCATTTCCGTTTCATCGGGAACAACATTGGTCTTTTCAAAAATAACCCGGTTGTCGTATTGATTCAGAATGTCCCTGATAAACTCGTGATCGAGGGTAGTGATCTGTTTTTTCATGCGGGGCGTGAAGGATTTGGGTTGTTGTATGTGATAATCTCAGCTTCTGCTTTAACCGGCTGCAGACGTTCCGTGGTCATAGCCTCACGGTTTGATGACTGATTTGATGAAATCGGCCAGATATTGTTTTTCGGCTTTGGTGGAACGCTCTCCAAAACCAAAGGCTTCATTTTTACTGATCACAGCCGGAAAAATGCCTTTGCGGGTGATGCCGGCCAGCGATTTAAACGAGCTTTCAACAAAGGAGACCGAATCAATGTCCTTTGCTTTAAAAGTTATATGTGACGGGGTGCTTCCTTCGTTGCGGATGATTGTAAGCTCATTTTTAGTCAAGGTAATCTGCTGCGAAGCAAAGATGGCTTTAAGTGAAAGCCTGAGGGTGACTATTCCCAGAATCCAGAAGGGGATGGAGACGAGGCTCCACGACTGTCCGTATTGAAAGAGCAGCACCGACCAGACTAGGATCATCAGCAGCCAGAAAAAAATGATCAGCAGGGTAAAAAGCGCCTTGTAGGAAAATCCTTCGCGGGGGATATTTATTTCAAAGGTGCCGGGGCTGACTTCTGTGACTCTGATCCTTCCCGGTTCTGAAGCTTTGTTTTTGGCTGAAATCTCTGTAACTGTCATGTTATCATTATTGTAAAAGAAATTTACCTGCTTTTGTACCATTCTGTGCAGGAGGATATCCAAAAGTAGTGATTTTCCGTTTTCCCGGGGCAAAAGCCTTGCCGGGTAATCGCAGATAACATTACAATACTTTAATATTTGCTTTACACAGGTTTAATACCGTGACAATACCTTTACTGCAAAAATTTAGTATGCAAAGCGCTGATTCAAAGATACTGCTTGTAGATGATGAACCGGATATTCTGGAGTTTCTGAGCTACAATCTCCGCAAGGAAGGATTCAACGTGAAATGTTGCAGCAATGGCAATGATGCCATCGAAACAGCCAGGGAAATGCAACCCGGACTGATCGTACTTGATATCATGATGCCCGGCAAGGATGGTTTCGAAACCTGCCGTGAAATCCGTAGCGATCAGAGCCTGAAAGATACGGTCATCGCATTTCTGACTGCCCGTGGAGAGGATTTTTCTCAGATTGAAGGATTTGATGCCGGTGCCGATGATTTTATCAGCAAACCGGTCAGACCCCGCGTTTTTGTTTCGAGGGTGAAAGCCTTGCTCAGAAGGAATGAGAAATCAGCAAATGATGGCAACAAACTCGTTCTCAACGACCTGATTATTGACAAGGAGCGATATTCAGTGATAATGAAGGGCAACTCGATTGAGATGTCGAAGAAGGAGTTTGAGTTGCTGCTGATGCTGACTTCAAGGCCAGGCAAGGTGTATACCCGGGATGAGATCTATGCCGGGGTATGGGGCAGCAATGTGGTGGTTGGTGAGCGTACGATCGACGTGCATATCCGGAAGATCCGTGAGAAAATCGGTTCAGAAAGTATCCGGACCGTTAAGGGGGTTGGCTATTTCTTCGCCTGATGCTGCCATATTTCCCAGGCCAGGTCAGCCTGCCTGTATAACATTCCAAGCCCATTTCTTACCCTGGCTCCCCTTTTTCTTCCTTCCTGCATGAGCAGCGTTTCTTCAGGGTTGTAGATCATATCGTAAATAAAATGGCTTTCATTGATCTGTTCAAAAGGTAATTCCGGTTTTTGATTCACCGAAGGAAACATGCCCGCAGGCGTTGCATTCACAATCAGTCCTGATTCGTTCATTATTGCTTCCGTCAGGTCTGAATAGGAGATGAGGCCTTTCGCCGGATCAGAAACACCACGGGTAACCATGAACAGCCTGAAATTTAGTTTTTTGAGTACATACGAAGCTGCGGCAGCCGCTCCGCCGGTGCCCAGGATCAATGCCTGAGGCCGGCAATTGACAGCAAATTCTTCAATCTCTGCGCTGAAAGCCGGGGCATCGGTATTAAATCCGGCCAGGCCAAAACCGTGTTCGTTGCGGTTTATCAGCAGGGTGTTAACAGCACCTATGGCTTCTGCTTCCGGCGAGACAGTGCTCAGAAAGTCAAGAATAGTTTGTTTGAATGGTATGGTAACATTGAGCCCTTGCAGTTCAGGCACCCGGTTGATCAGTTCGTGAAGTTCATTGAGCGTATTCAGCGGATAAAGCCGGTAAACAG
>CALMDN010000266.1 GCA_937864935.1 uncultured Bacteroidales bacterium | reverse complement strand
AGCTGCAAAAGTACAAGAATTAAAGGATGAAGTTACACAGCAGGTGGATAGTCGCTTATTTTGTTGATAACCGGTATTTTAAAATATAGAATCTTCGTTTACCATCCCCTGTCGCCGGCCTCTGTCTTCAACCGGAGGAAAGCAGGTTTCGCTGCTCCGTTGAATTGACGCAAACCACACGACCTCACGTACTCTGTGAATGCTTCTTCACCCTGCTGACCGCTGATGCCGTATTGAACCGCAAACAGCTGCGCCTGTGCGGGACTGAGGTCGTGAAGCCAGAGGAACCCCATGAAAAGGAGGCGGTCGCGGTATTTATCCCAGATACGGAACATGGTGCCGATAAAATCCGATTGTTCAGCATCTGAACTGTTGCAGGTTTCGCTGCCTGCATACCCGCACTCTTCGAGAAACATCTTCCGGTCAGGGTAAGCCTGCATCATCCGGTCAATCACCTCTTCAACCTGATCAACCGGTTTCATGACGAATCCAGGATCCAGCGGATAATATGAAAAACATACCATATCGGTATGTTCGTTCATCCGTTTTACTTTCTCCTGATGGGTGCCGAGGGCTCCCATCAGGGTAGATTCGGCTCCGGCCATCACCTGTTCACCCCACAAAGCCTTCGCATGGGGAACAACCGCAGCAATAAAGGTGATGTAATCCTCCCATTCACCGGGATGGGCATCGAAATAGAGGTCAACCTCATTGCCGATGATGAGAAACCTCAGATCAAGATCAGGGGTTGCGGCGTGTATCGTATCCAGCAACTGCTTAAACCGGCTGATCATCTGCGGGCTACCGAAGGGAACCTCCATCAGGTCAGCGGGAACACCCCGGTAAATGGTCTCAATGGGGGTTATGCACAGGGAAACCGCTGTATTCCTTGCAGGATAGTAATGGTTGATCAATTCCAGGTAGGAATGCGGATCATATCCTGATTGGTCTTCAAGCATGTTCCAGAAAAAAGTCTGCGGACAGCAATCCATTCCGGCATCCAGTGCCAGGGAAAAGGCATCGTCAAAGGTTCCTCCTTCAGCTTGAGTAATGTGTAGGCCGAGCATACGGTTCCCTTTGCCTGGAAGCGGGTTCTCCTCCCCATCTCCTCCCCTGCACGAGCCAATCAGTATGATCACTGATAAACACAAAATGAATTTTCTGAACGCGGACATTGCACGAGGTCTATCTGATCTTCCGGGCAATCACATATTGAAACGGTTCAAGGGTAACCGTATTGTGCTCGCGGTCGATGGGGGTTCCCATGAAAACATCGCTGTAAATGGTACCTTCTCCGGGCGTGAAATCAATGCTGATCGCTGAATTCCTGACATTAACCATCACCAGGATCTCCTCTGTACCGCTGGTTTTGGTAAAAACACAGGCATCTGCATAGGGATAGCTTACAAGGCTACCCTTTCTGGCAGCTTCAGAACCGGTATAGAACTCCATCATGGAGCGGTAGGCGGTGAGCATATCGGGGTTTGCATTCCAGTCAAGGGTGGTATTGGTAAAGAACGGCAGTGTTGCCGCCCGGCCCACCTCCTGGCTGCCGTAAAACAGCGGGACCCCGCCCATGTAAACGGCAATGGCAGAAGCGGCAAGAGCTCCTTCTATCCCCCCGAACAAGGTTACCGGGGTTGCATCCCAGGCCGATTCGTCGTGGTTGGTGGTAAACCGTAACTTGTGTTTACCTGCAGGAATGGAACTGTACTCGCTGGCATGGGTGGTGAAGAGCGCACTGGCGGCCTGACCCGAAAAAACTGATTTCAGTTTACCATAGAAATCCCAGGCATAATTCATGCTGAAACCGGCGGTAAAATGGTCGCTGCGGGCGCCTTCGGCCAGCATAATCACGTTTCTGCCCGGGATCCCATTGAGAGAATCAATCGCCTGCTTCCAGAATTCAAACGGTACCATGTCGGCTGCATCACAACGGTATCCATCGATGTTGGCATCCAGAATCCAGTATTTCAATGCGCTGATCATGGCCTTGCGCATATCGGGGGAATCAAAATTCAGGTCGGCAACGTCTTCCCAGTTGGTTCCTGCCGGATGGATGACCTGACCGTTCTCGCGGGTGTACCACGACTGATACTTCAGCCAGGGATTGTCCCAGGAGGTGTGGTTGGCTACCCAGTCGAGGATAACAGCCATGCCACGGCTGTGGGCTTCATCTGTTAGCCTTCTCATGTCGGCTATTGTTCCGAATTCCTGATTGACTTCTCTGTAATTCTTAACACAATAAGGTGAATTCACTGAATTTACCGATCCTATGGGAAAAACCGGCATCAGCCAGATTACATTCACCCCCAGCGACCTGATGTGGTCGAGTTTCGCAATTACCCCGTTGAGGTTGGCCGGACTGAATGCCCTAAGGTTGACTTCGTACATCACCACATCTTCTGTAGCCGGAATATCCTGAAAAGGGGCACCATACTGAGGGGGATCCGGTAGGATAAATTCGTTGGTGGTTCCGGCCGGAGTGTCTTTATCATCCTTGCCGGTACAGCCCGGAATTAAAACAACCAGGATAAAAAACAGGCTTAACTTCAAGAGGTTTTTCATAGAAATCGTTTCTTAATTTATTGATTTATCCATACTGCTTTCATAAGACAATCAAAAGAATTTACATGAAGTGAACAATAATTCTTCCATCAGAAATATCAGGCAAACCGGGCGATTCAGCGGGAGTCTTTTGCAGCAGACTTTGCGCGG
>CALMDN010000265.1 GCA_937864935.1 uncultured Bacteroidales bacterium | reverse complement strand
GGTCTCCAGTAGCTTCTCCTACCAGATAATGAGGTGCTCTTTCGCGATCGGCAATCCGGGCCAGCAAGTCAGTATCTTTTTCTTTGAGTATCAGACCAATTCGTTCCTGTGATTCATTGCCGATGATTTCTTTGTCTGACAGCGTCGGATCACCTATGGGCAGTTTGTCAATATGCAAGGTGCCACCGGTGCTTTCAACCAGTTCCGAGAAGCAGTTGAGATGTCCTCCGGCGCCATGATCGTGAATGGATACAACCGGATTTTTATCGGATTCGGCTAAAGCCCTGATCGCATTGTAAACTCTTTTCTGCATCTCGGGATTGGAACGTTGAACTGCATTCAGCTCAATGGAATGGTCGTACTCTCCGGTAGCAACTGAAGAAACTGCGCCACCACCCATACCAATCCGGTAATTATCGCCTCCCAGCAGTACGATCTTATCTCCCTTTTCAGGTGTATCCTTAATGCTGTGTGCTTCATTGGCGTATCCGACACCGCCAGCCAGCATGATCACCTTGTCGAATGCCCAGAATTTGCCGTTTTCCGTGTGTTCAAAAGTCAGCAGGCTTCCGCAGATAAGCGGTTGTCCGAATTTATTGCCGAAATCACTGGCACCGTTGGACGCTTTGATCAGGATTTGTTCAGGTGTCTGGTAAAGCCATTTCCGGGGAGGCAGGTTCTTTTCCCACTTCCGGCCATTATTCAGGCGGGGGTACGATGTCATGTAGATGGCGGTACCTGTAAGCGGGAGTGCGCCCCGTCCACCGGCCATACGGTCACGGATTTCTCCTCCGGTGCCTGTGGCTGCCCCGTTAAAAGGTTCTACTGTGGTGGGAAAGTTATGTGTTTCGGCCTTGAGTGAGATCACTGACCGGATGGGCCGCAGCCTGAAATAATCAGGTTTGTCCTGCGTGACAGGGGCAAATTGCATTACCTGCGGGCCCTTGATAAAAGCACAATTGTCCTTGTAGGCACTTACAACCCTGTTGGTGTTCCGGCTGGTTGTGTTCCGGATCATTTGAAAGAGCGACATTTCCTGCTGAACACCATCGATGATAAAGGTACCGTTAAAAATTTTGTGCCTGCAGTGCTCTGAATTAACTTGTGAAAAGCCAAATATTTCACTATCAGTAAGTTTCCGGCCAATCTTCCCGGACAAACCCCTGAGGTATTCAATCTCCTGCTCACTCAGTGCAAGCCCTTCTCTTATGTTATATTCAGCAATATCATCAATATATTGAATGCCTTCGGGTGTATGTTGAATAGTGAAGATATCCTGCTCCAGCTTTTCATAATATACCTGCAACATCGCATCGTAGGGGTCATGTTTACCTGCTTTCCGAAACAACTCAATCCGTTCGATATGTTCAATACCCATGTTCTGCGTTATTTCAACGGCATTGGTACTCCAGGGTGTAATCATTTCCTTACGGGGACCAATAAAACCTCCGGTCAGACTTTTCTCATCAACAGGAGAAGCTTTCCCGAACAACCACGAGAGCTTTTCGAGTGTTGACTGATTAAGGGATTCGTAAGATTTTACTGCGTAAATAATGGCATCTTGTGCTTCGAAAAAGTAGTTCATGTTTTTTTGAAAATATCTTCGGCAAAGTTAGAAAAAGCTGTCAGTACTCAATAATCCTTTCCACATTATTGTTGTGGAGATACTGTCTGATAATCTGCTGAACCTCCCGGTTATCGGGATAGTTGGAGATGCATTCATGCAAAATATCAGGGTTGTATTCCTGAAATGAAGGCGTGTAGTATCCGAATCCGATGTACTTCCCCTTTTCAATTTTCACTACCGATTTTTCATCCCGGTTTCTTCCGGCATCAATGATCAGCAGGTTATGGTAACCGAAACAACAAGCATCGATCAGTTTTCTTGCTCTGATGTTGTATT
>CALMDN010000264.1 GCA_937864935.1 uncultured Bacteroidales bacterium | reverse complement strand
ATGTTTTTGAACAAGCCTACCCGGTTGCCTTTCAGAAAGACAACAAACGGTTTTATATGGTAACCAACAAGGGCGATGATCGTGATCTTTCACAACTGGTCTTATTTGACCCTATCACACTGAAGGAAGAACTGGTAGAGTCGGATCCCATGAACCGTGTGGATTTCGGCGATGCAGTATTTTCGGATGTCAGCCGTGAGATCGTTTACACTTCCTATGAAGACGATAAAGAGCGGGTTTATTTTAAGGACAAGTCATATGAAGCCGACTATCATCTGATTAAAAAGGAGCTTCCCGGCTCTGAGATCTATTTTGCGAGAAGCACAGCCGATGAGCGACACTGGATTATCGGGGCTTACAGCGATGTTGATCCCGGTACCACCTACCTGTTTGACCGGAAGACCAAGAAACTGACTTATCAATACAAGCCCCGTCCAAATATTCCTGTGAAAGATATGGCCCCGATGACAGCCATTCGCTACAAATCGAGTGACGGGCTGGAAATTCCGGCCTACCTGACCCTTCCCAAGGGTGTGGCTGCCAAAAACCTGCCGCTGATCGTAATGCCTCATGGCGGCCCCTGGGCCCGCGACAGCTGGGGATTCAACTCCTATGCCCAGTTTCTGGCAAACCGCGGTTATGCAGTGCTGGCACCCAACTTCAGGGCCTCCACCGGATTTGGAAAAAAGTTCATCAATGCCGGCAACAATGAGTGGGGTCAGAAAATGCAGGATGACATCACCTGGGGTGTAAAACATCTTGTTGATCTGGGCATTGCTGACCCAAAGAAAATCGGAATTATGGGCGGTTCATACGGGGGGTACGCCACCCTGGCAGGCCTGGCCTTTACCCCTGATGTATATGCCTGCGGGGTTTCGATCGTCGGGCCGTCCAACCTGATAACACTGCTCAATTCCATTCCGCCTTACTGGGAATCCATCCGCAAAGTATTTCACCTTCGTATGGGCGACCCCGGAACACCCCAAGGGCTTGCCCAGCTTGAAAAACAGTCACCACTGAATTCTGCAACCAACATCAAGGCTCCGCTGCTTGTGGTTCAGGGAGCAAACGACCCAAGGGTCAATAAGTTTGAATCGGATCAGATTGTGGTAGCACTGCGTGACCGGGGCTTTGCTGTTGAATATATCGTGGCACCCGACGAAGGTCACGGTTTTGCCCGGCCTGTGAACAACATGGCTATGCTGGCTGCAGCCGAAAAATTCCTTGCCCGGCATCTCGGTGGCAGGTATCAGGAAAGCATGAAACCTGAAGTAGCTACCCGTCTTGGAGAAATCACCGTTGACCCGGCCAGTGTGGAACTGAAGAAGTAAAAGAGGCGTCTTTGCTGCAGCGTGACACAAATGCGCTGAAGCACAGAAAGGCCGTTTCGGTTAGCCGGTTGCGCTTCCGCTGGTGCGGAAATGTACCCGGGGCAAGACCTGGAGCGGCCTTTGTTGTGCCTGTTAGTCTGGCAGACAATGGATGCAGCATTCCGGAGATCCCTTTTCCGATAAAGCCTGACAGCAGGGTTGCACAAGGATTACAACCAGATAGCGGCACAGAATACTTCCCGGGTTAAACCAAATCCGGGGTTTTCTGTTAATTCTTTTGAAGATTGATACATCAGCTTGTTAAACAAACAAACAAAAACAAAAACAAAAAAAAAACGATGAAATCATGAATAAAGCAGACGACAACAAGATAACCATTCACTGCCGCGCGGGTGTACCCATTGAAAAGGCATGGCAGTACTGGACCGGAGAAGAACACATTGTACATTGGAATCAGGCGGCTGAGGAGTGGTTTACCCCTTCGGCAAAAAACGACCTCAGGCCCGGAGGAAGGTTCATCTACCGTATGGAAGCCCGGGACGGCAGTGCAGGATTCGATTTTGAAGGAGAGTACACGGTAGTGGAGAAGCACAGGGAGATTTCGTCGGTGCTCGGTGATGGAAGGACGGTGAAGGTAATGTTCAGTGAAGAGGATGGGGAGACCAGCATCACGGAGACTTTCGAGGCTGAAACGATGAATCCGGTAGAAATGCAGCGGCAAGGCTGGCAAGCGATCCTGAATTCATTTGCCGCTTATGCGGGACGACGGAGCAGGTTGAATACGCTTCATTTTCAGACAGCAATCAAAGCACCGGCCATGAAGGTGCATGAGGTGATGCTCAGCCAGCAGCATTACAGTGAATGGACTTCGGTATTCAACCCGACATCCAGGTATGAAGGATCATGGGAAAAAGGCCTGGAGATACTTTTCCTGGGATCAGAGCCCGATGGCAGCGTTGGGGGTATGGTGAGCACAATCAGGGAGAACATTCCCGGTAAGTATGTTGGCATCGAGCATACAGGGTTTATCAAAAACGGAGAAAGAATACCGCTCAGCGCGGAAGCCAGTGAATGGAAAGGCGCGCGTGAGAACTATACCTTCGCCGAAGCCGAAGGGTACACGCAGCTAAGCATTGCTGTTGACACAGTGCCAAAATACGAAGCCTATTTCTCCGAAACATGGCCACAGGCACTGGAACTGCTGAAAAAACGCTGCGAGTCCTGAGCGCTGCTGATTCACGTCATCTGTTAACTTACAGAGTGGAAACATGTACTGCAGCATCATAAAAACAACAGCATAATTCATCTTAACACAATCAGTACCATGACACAAGTAAGCATTTACCTCAATTTTAACGGTACGACCGAAGAGGCTTTCAGTTATTACAAATCGGTTTTTGGCGGTGAGTTTGAAGGAAACGGCATGATGCGTTTCGGTGACATTCCCCCGACAGAAGGTATGCCTCCCATTCCTGATGCAGACCGGAATCTGGTTATGCATGTATCACTACCCATCCTTGACGGATTTCAGCTGATGGGGAGTGATGCGCCGGAATCAATGGGATTCAGCATCCGGCAGGGCAACAACATCTACATCAACCTGATGCCTCCCACACGCGCTGAAACCCGCAGGATTTTTAATGCCCTTGCCGATGGCGGCAGTATTGAGCAGGAACTCCAGGATATGTTCTGGGGCGACTATTACGGCAGCTGCACCGATAGATTCGGCATCCGCTGGATGTTTAATTGTCCGGAGAAAAATTAATCCATTTCGATTTTAACAGCCCTGAATCGGCATTACAAATTGCTGATTC
>CALMDN010000263.1 GCA_937864935.1 uncultured Bacteroidales bacterium | reverse complement strand
ACCCTTCCACGGCATTCTCAAAGCAAAAAGATCAGGCGCAAAGGACAGAGGCTTGAACCGGGAGCCATGACCCAACGGGACACTCAGGTCGTTCACACGCTTCAGAAAATAAGATGCGTGCGAACATCAGGAGTATTGCCCTGCACAAGATTTACATCTCTCAGTCCTCCGCCTGCACGCTGTTACGGCGGGCAGCCAGCTTGTCTGCTTGACGCAGTCAGGCAGACAGGGCTTGTCTCCTTGTCTCCTTGTCACATGCTAAGTGAAGAATGCCCTGCGCTTTGCGCTATATCAGCCCTTTTGCGTATTTCTCACGGATCATCTTCAGCATATCCACCGTCATGGTCTGCAGGTTCCATTGCGGGTTCCAGCCCCATTCCTCCCGGGCGGCGCTGTCGTCCATGCTGTTGGGCCAACCCTCGGCAATGCCCTGTTTCACCGGTTCAATTTCGTAGTTCATCGCGAAATCGGGGATGTGTTTGCGGATTTCGGCTGCAATCATCTCCGGGTCAAAACTCATGGAAGTGACATTGAAAGCATTGCGGTGCTTCAGTTTCGCCGGATCGGCTTCCATCAGGTCGATGGCGGCATTGATGGCATCGGGCATGTACATCATGTCGAGGAAAGTTCCCGGCCGCAACGGGCAGGTAAAGCTCTTTTTCGTAACAGCATCGTAATAGATCTCCACGGCGTAATCGGTGGTGCCACCGCCAGGCAGGGTCATGTTGCTGATGATGCCCGGGAAACGGACAGAACGGGTATCAACCCCGTATTTTTTATAGTAATAATCACTGAGCAGTTCACCGGTTACTTTCGAAATGCCGTAAATGGTTTGCGGGCGCATGATGGTGTCCTGGGGGGTGAAGTCGAGGGGTGTACCTCCACCGAAAGCCCCGATCGAGCTGGGGGTAAACACAGCACATTTCACCTCTTTGGCTACTTCCAGACAGTTGAGCAATCCACCGATCCCGATGTTCCAGGCCAGCATGGGCGACTGTTCCCCGACAGCCGATAGTATAGCAGCCAGGTTGTAAATGGTGTCAATCCTGTACTTGATCACCACATTACCGATGTGCTGTTTGTTGGTAACATCAATTACCTCAAGGGGGCCATCATCGTAAAGGTCTTTGAGCCTTCCGACCGAGATGTCGCTGGCTACCACATTGTTTTTTCCATAGCGGGTCCTGAGTTCGGAAATGAGTTCGGAACCTATTTGTCCGGCAGAGCCGATTACCAGAATTTTTTTCATGTTGCGGGGCTGTTTTTAACTGTGAACGGTTTAACAATATTGCGGCAAATGTAAGATTATTTCGTTACGGAAAAATAGTATTCCGGGGTTTAAAACAGTGCATTTCAGACGTGATGAAAGTTCAACTTTTCCTCGTTTTTTCCGGCCTTAAGTAATCCATTTTAATATCTTTGCCCGCATACAGAAAACCACCATTTTAAAAAAACAATCAGGACATGTACGATAAAATGCAAGCCTTCCTGAAGGAAGAAATTGCCGGAATCAGAGAAGCCGGTCTTTACAAGAATGAACGCATCATTGTTACCCCCCAGGGAGCCGAAATCAAGGTGAACAGTGGCGCTGAAGTACTGAATTTCTGTGCCAACAACTACCTCGGCCTTTCAAACAATCCCAAGCTGATTGCTGCGGCCAAGGAAGCGCTCGATACCCATGGCTACGGCCTTTCATCGGTACGGTTTATCTGCGGAACCCAGGACCTGCACAAAAAACTGGAAGCCAGCATCGCCGAATTTTTCGGTACCGAAGATACCATCCTCTATGCTGCTGCTTTCGATGCCAACGGCGGTGTGTTTGAGCCCCTGATGGGTGAAAACGATGCCATCATCTCTGATGCGCTCAACCATGCCTCCATCATCGATGGGGTAAGGCTGAGCAAAGCCCACCGTTACCGCTATGCCAATGCCGACATGGCCGATCTTGAGGAACAGCTGAAACAGGCCCAGGCCCAGCGTTTCAGACTGATTGTTACCGACGGCGTTTTCTCGATGGACGGCAATGTGGCTCCCATGGACAAGATCTACGAACTCGCACAGAAATACGATGCCATGGTGATGATCGACGAGTGCCATTCAGCCGGCGTGGTCGGCGAAACCGGCCGTGGGGTCACCGAACTCTTTAACCTTCGTGGCAAAATTGAAATCATTACCGGAACCCTGGGCAAGGCCTTTGGGGGTGCCATCGGTGGATTTACCACCGGCAAAAAGGAGATCATCGAACTGTTGCGCCAGCGTTCCAGGCCTTACCTGTTCTCCAACAGCATTCCACCGGTGGTGGCTGCCGCAGGTATCCGTATGTTCGACATGATGGCCGAAACCAACGAGCTGCAGGACCGTTTGCACGAAAACACCACCTATTTCGTTGAAAAGATGCTTCAGGCCGGCTTCGACATCAAACCTACCCGCTCCGCTATTTGTGCCGTGATGCTTTACGATGCCCGCCTCAGCCAGGATATGGCCGCCCGCCTGCTCGATGAAGGCATATATGTGATCGGATTCTACTATCCGGTAGTTCCGAAAGGACAGGCCCGCATCCGGGTGCAGATTTCGGCAGCCCACAAACGCGAACACCTCGACAAATGCATTGCTGCCTTTACCAAAGTAGGGAAGGAACTGGGCGTGCTGAAAGGCTGATTCCACATTGACTGCAGATTCAACGCCCGGGCATCTGTTCCGGGCGTTTTTATTGTCAGCCGGTTATTTTTCCTGTGGTCAATCCTTCTGGTGCCGCTCTCATTAAAGACTGGAATAACAACGGATTCCCGGAAATTATGCAAATCCAAAGTTCAACTTTAATTTTGCATAAAATATCCTGTCTCTTAAGCCTGATCAGCCCTCTGCACTGAATCCTCCGGTAAGAGAATGATCAGTTTTTGTCCCGGTAATCCTGATAAGTTTCTCGCTTCCATTTATCCGAGGGAGGTTCGCACCATTTAAGGGATGTGCCTGAGCCCTTTTTCAGCTTTTGTCCGCTTCGATCACCGCCCTGATCTCATGATACTGAAATTCATCTCCCAGTGCCTCTTTCAGGGTCTTCAGCGAAGCGGTACCGTGTGTCTTTATGGCTTCACGGATGGCCGGGGCTTTTGTGACATCGATCAGCTGATGCAGCTGAATTTCACCGGTCGGCAGGAAACCGGTCAGGTGGCTGTATATGGTCTGAAGGGTCAGTTGCCGCTCAGTGGCGATCTGCTCCGGTGTTTTACCCTGTTTGAACAGTTCAAGCGAAAGAGCCCCTGGTCTGGGCTTACTCAGCTTCAGCACCGATGAACTTTT
>CALMDN010000262.1 GCA_937864935.1 uncultured Bacteroidales bacterium | reverse complement strand
AGGCAGGATCATTCTAAAAAACAAAAGGCTGCAGTTGGGTACGGCAGCCTTTTGTTTTTTAGAAAGTCAGAGATCAGTCAAGCGAGGTTACGATCTCATGGGTATCCATTGCAATAACCAGCTCTTCATTGGTTGGAACAACCATCACGGTTACCCGGGATTCAGGGGTGGAAAGAATGGCTTCCTTTCCGCGCAGTCCGTCGTTTTTAGACTGATCGAAGAACAAGCCCATGTATTCCATGTCCCTGGTGGTAAGGTAGCGGGTAACGGAGTCGTTTTCGCCAACACCGCCGGTAAATACAATCAGATCGACCCCTCCCATGGCTGCGGTATAGGCACCAATGTACTTTCTGATACGGTAGTAATACATTTCAAGGGGTACCTTCGCCCGCTGGTTTCCTTGTTCTGCTGCTTTTTCAACATCGCGCATGTCAGAAGAGACTCCGGAAACTCCCAGCATTCCACTGTGTTTGTTCACAAGTGTATTGGCAATTGGCACATCAATTTCTTCCTTGTTGATGATCTGGATAAATGCTCCAATATCGAGGTCACCGGTACGGGTCCCCATCATCAGTCCTTCAATCGGGGTCATTCCCATCGAGGTATCGAGTGATTTTCCGTGCTTTAAGGCTGCAATTGAGGCACCGTTTCCAAGGTGACACGTGATTATTTTCAGGTCCTCCGGTTGTTTACCAAGAATCTCAGCAGCCCTTTTCGACACATAGCGATGCGATGAGCCATGGAATCCGTAACGGCGGATTTTATGCTTTTCGTAGAGTGAGTATGGAATACCGTACAAATACACGAAATCGGGCATGGTCTGGTGAAATGCGGTATCAAAAACGCCAACCTGAGGAACTTCAGGCAACAGTTTGGTAATGGAGTAAATGCCTTTGAGGTTGGGCGGGTTGTGCAGAGGGGCCAGATCGATACACTCCTCGAGGGCGTTTATCACTTCACCCGTAATGTATACACTGCCATTAAACTTTTCACCGGCATGAACGACCCTGTGTCCGACAGCCTGAATCTCCTCAAGGTTACGGATGCTTCCGTATTTCCCGCTGATCAGAATTCCAAGAAGGTACTCAATACCAGCCTGATGATCAAGAATTTCACCTTCGAGTTTAACTTCAGTACCATCGTTGCGTGCATGCTTGATCAGGGATCCCTTCAGTCCGATTTTATCAACCAGACCTTTTGCCAGCACTTCCTGAGAAGGCATTTCGAAGAGCTGGTATTTAATTGATGAACTTCCACAGTTCAGTACGACTATTTTCATTTTTGTATCTTGCTAAAGTTTAAACAGCTATTCGCGCCCCAGGTTGGTTATCGATCCGGTCTTTGAAATCCTCCGTCCGTTCCTGTAGAGATAAAACCCTTCGCCAACCCTGCGGCCAAGCAGGTTGGCCCTGACCATCCGCTTCAGGACCGGGGATGGTTTGTATTTGGTTTCGCCAAATTCAACATACAGGTTTTCCATCCATTTAAGTACTTTATCGAGTCCGATTTTGTCAGCCATTTCGAAGGGGCCGAGCTGCAGACCGGAAGTTTCTTTCATGGTTTCATCGATATCTGAAACGGTTGCCACGCCTTCCATAAGAATTTCGCAAGCCTCGTTAATCAGCGGAACCAGCATGCGGGTGCTGATGTTTCCGGAGGATTCGTTTACATTGATAAGCTTTTTGCCAATGAGTAAGGCCAGTTTGCTTACCATGGCATAAGTTTCGTCATTCGTGTATACCGATCTTACAGCTTCAATAATTTTTACTTTCCCGACCGGTGAAAAGAAATGCAGTCCCATGGCACGTTCAGGTAGCCTGAGTACCGATGAGATTTCAGAGATCATCAGGGTGGCAGTATTCGAGACGATGATCGCATCGGGCTGTACCACTGCCTCAATTTTCCGGAAGATCTCCTGCCGCAGTTCAAGGCTGGTACCCTTCTTCTTGGAGTTAACTGTTTCGAAAACAATTTCGCATTCACTCAATTCAGAGTAATCAGTTGAGCCTTTGATGCGGGAGAGTATTAACTTTTTCTCTCCTCCGGTGAGGCCCCATTTGCTGATCCGGTCGTCGAGCTGGGCTTCGATGCGACGGAGAACTTCGGCAACGCGGTCTTCATTGATATCGATAAAAACTACCTCAATACCCGACTGGCTCATCAACACAGTAATTTCCTGACCCATCGTTCCGCAGCCCACTACACCTACTTTCTGGAGGGAGCCTTTGGAGTGCATGGTTTTACCCAGGCTGAAATCTTCTAAACGTTCTGACATTTTCAATGGTTTATGATGAATAACTCTTATTTACTTTCACCACCAGCCTGAGTTGCTGTGATCGCAATCAGGTTCACAATATCACTTACCGAGCATCCGCGGGAGAGGTCGTTGATGGGTGCTGCCATACCTTGGAGAACAGGTCCGATGGCTTCGGCGCCAGCCAGACGCTGAACAAGTTTGTAGGCGATATTTCCGCTCTCAAGACTCGGGAAAACCAGTACATTGGCCTTGCCAGCTATGAGGCTTCCCGGGGCTTTGTGCATTCCGACCGATTCAACAATGGCTGCATCGGCCTGTAATTCACCGTCAATCTGCAGCCAGGGCGCCTTTTCACGGGCAATGCGGGTGGCTTCAATCACTTTATCGCACAAAACATGTTTTGCACTCCCACGGGTTGAAAAACTGAGCATGGCAACCCGTGGTTCAATGCCGGCAATGGATTTCGCAGTTATTGCAGTGGATACAGCAATCTCAGCCAGTTCAGAAGCAGTGGGATCAGGATGCACAGCACAATCGGCAAATACAAGAATATTTCCCGGCACATAAGGGTTGTCCTTGAAGATCATAAAAAAGGCCCCTGAAACAACAGAAATTCCTGGCAGGGTCTTCACGATCTGAAAGGCAGGTCTTAAAACATTGCCAGTGGCATTCATCGCACCGGCTACTTCTCCGTCAGCTTCGCCGGTCTTGATGAGCAGGGTAGCCAGATACAGCGGATCTTCGGTCAGCTGCATTGCTTCTTCCATGCTTATTCCTTTTGATTTGCGGATTTCAAAAAGCACGGCAGCAAGCCTTTGCTTGTCGGGGTTGTTCAGGGGATCAATGATACGGGCATTGCGGATGAACTGAAGTCCGAACTGATGCGATTTTTGTTCGATCTCCGCTTTGTTTCCGATCAGAATTATCCGGGCAAGATTCTCCTTCAGGACAAAATCAGCCGCTTTCAGGGTTCTTTCTTCTGTTCCTTCGGGGAGGACAATACATTTTGATAATCGTTGCGCATTCTCACGAATGCTTTGCATTAGCGACATTGTAACTGGTATTTAGTTTCGGTGAAAAGTTGTTGTTCTGAAGTGCTGCAAATTTAGAACTAAATACGCGGACCTCCTATTCATTTAAAGACAATATTTATCAAATGCCGAAGGCAATTGATGCAGTTCATATAAAGCATGCATGGAATTGCAAACGTCAGGTTTAGCAGGGCACAGTGACCTTGTTTTCGGGGCAGGATCATGCTGCAATTCGAAATGCACCCGAAAAAGAATTAATTTTGCAGCCACGATGAAGACATCAGCAATCAACACTCAGGAACTGGATTTCTTTTTCAGGCCATCACAGCCCGAATCCATTCCTGTTGCTGATACGACCATGGATTATGGCTTTTTCCTTTCAGATAGTCTCAACCCGGCGTTACCTGATTCAACCTTCAGATTTGAGCTGAAAACCATAATATTGCCCGACAGTACAACTTCTGCTGTAACGGAGCAGCCGGTAAAGTACAACAGGCAATCTGTTTTTACGCCGGTGAATAAAAAAGCCGGGGAAATCGTGCCGGCACCACGGAATGTTGAAAATTACGACTGGCTGACGGCTCTTTTCATGGTTTGCCTGGTATTGATTGCATGGATAAGGTATTACTACAGCCGGAGGATCAGGCAGCTTTTCAGGGCTGTTATCAGCAGGCACAATGTGAACCAGCTGGTACGCGACGGAAATCTTGCAGAGGAAAGGTTAACCCCGGCCCTGGCATTGATATATCTGAGCAGTTTATCGGTTGTAATCTGGCAGGCTGTTCATCCGCAGATCAGCGGATGGCTGAACCTTTCCCGTCAATGGATGCCGTTTCTTGTAATTGTTGTTGCAATCAGTCTGCTCTGGGTTCTGAAGTTGTTTGTAATCAGGCTCACCGGATATATCTTCAGGACCAGGCAAGATATTTCGGAACTGATACTCACCAACCTTATCTTCAGCGGGCTGGCCGGATTGGTTACATTGCCGGTTGTAATTGCCGGTTTTTACACCGGCAACATGCTTCTTTTAAAGATTGCAGGAATAACAATTCTGCTGTTTATTTTGCTGCGGTTTATCCGAAGTCTGCTTGTAGGATTATCAGCGCAAACGTTTTCGGCTGTCTATTTATTTTTGTATCTTTGCACCCTCGAAATTTTACCACTGCTTTTTTTGTATCGGTTTAGCTTAGTTTTTAATTAACAATCAGTTAACGAAAGAAAAGCAGCATTCGTTGAATTTAAACAGTTAAGAAAATTGAAAATCAAGAATGTACTGATCTCGCAGCCTAAGCCGGCCGATCTGGAAAAATCACCTTACGGGGACATCATCAGGAAATACCAGCTGAACGTTGATTTCTATAAATTTTTTAAAATTGAAGGCCTGAGTTCAATTGATTTCAGAAAGGAAAACAAAGTCAGACTTACCGATTTCTCAGCAGTTATCTTTACCAGCAAGCACAGTGCTGATCACTTTTTCAGACTGGCATCCGAACTCAGGACGGAAATACCGGAAACCATGAAGTATTTCTGTTCTTCCGAAGCAACCGCCTATTATCTTCAGAAATACATTCAGTACCGTAAACGTAAGATTTTCTTCAGTGGTCAGGAACTTCATGATCTGGTGGATGTGATCCGCAAACACAAAACTGAGAAGTACCTGTTGCCATGCAGTGCTGAAGCAAACAATGAACTCTCCGACCTGCTTGACCAGCATAAAATCAGCTATTCAAAGGCAACCATGTACCGTACTGTTTCGGAAGACATGTCATTTCTCGACCTCAACAAATATGACCTGATGGTTTTTTTCAGCCCTTCCGGAATAAAATCGTTGTTTAAAAACTTTCCTGATTTCGTTCAGGGCGAGAAAGCCATCGGAGTTTTCGGCCCCACCACTGCCACTGCAGCCAGAGAAGCCGGTTTAACCATCACCATTGAAGCACCATCTGCCAACGCCCCATCGATGGGTAAAGCCATTGAACAACACCTGGCGATCTGCAACAAAAACAGCAAGTGATTGCTTATCAGTGTATCTGTAGTCAGTGGAATTGGCTTTTATTTACCGACATTCCGGTTTAATGCATACATTCAGAAAGCAGGAACATTTGTGCGGTATACCAGAGATTCAGCGTCTTTTTAAAGATGGTAATCCGATTTTTAAGCACCCTGTAAAACTTTTATGGCTTCCGGGCAACTGGAGTGGGAAGCCATCGGTAAAACTGCTGGTTTCAGTGCCGAAAAGGAATTTCAAAAAAGCTTCGGACAGGAATTATATAAAACGCTTGCTGAGAGAGATATACAGAACAAACAAAACAATCTTAACTCAACGCAAGGAAGAGAAAAATCTGATGCTTGCCCTGGTGTATGCCGGTAAGGAAATACCGGAATTCAAATCGCTGGAAAGTATAATAATTAAGCTGTTTGAACGTTTAATCACAGAATATGAAAAAACTTCTTGCTAATATACTGATCGGCCTGATCCGGGTTTACCAGGGAGCGATTTCGCCCTATCTTCCCCCTTCGTGCCGGTATACACCTACCTGCTCGGCCTATGGCATTGAAGCGCTGAAAAAACACGGCCCTTTCAAGGGAGGCTGGTTAACCATAAAACGGGTATTGTCGTGCAACCCTTGGGGAGGCAGCGGATACGACCCGGTACCCTGATATATCCTTAACCTCAAAACACTTCAGGAATGAAACATTTATACACCTTTTTCCTCGGACTGACTTTCCTTTTTTCAATAAACATCCAGTCTTCGGCTCAGGAATCCTCAGATTTCGAGATCTCCAAAAATCTGGACATTTTCGCCACCCTCTGTAAAGAGCTGAACAACAACTATGTTGATGAGCTCAACTACAGTGATCTGATCAAAACCGGCATAGATGCCATGCTGGACAAGCTGGATCCCTATACCGTTTATATCTCTGAAGCCGACATAGAGGATTATGCATTTATGACCACCGGGCAGTACGGAGGCATTGGCGCCTTGATTCACAAACAGGGTGACTATGTTGTGGTTTCGGAGCCCTATAAAGATTCCCCTTCGATGAAGGCAGGACTGCTTCCGGGGGATCGCATTCTGAGGGTAAATGATAAGGATGCTAAGGGAAAATCGGTAAGCGATGTAAGTGCTGTGCTCAAAGGACAACCTGGCACTGCTGTTAAGTTGAAAATAAAACGTGAAGGAGAAAATTCCCCGCTTGAAATTACTGTAATGCGGGAGAATGTATCAATACCGAATGTTGCTTACTCCGAAATGATCAACGACAATACCGGTTATATAAAACTCACCGGATTTACCCAAAACTCAGGGAAGGAAGTGAAGGATGCCCTGATGAAACTGCGCGAAAATCCCGGTTTTAAAGGTTTGATAATCGACCTGCGCGACAACGGCGGAGGCTTGATGAATGAAGCGGTGAATATTGCCAACCTGTTCGTTAAAAAGGGGGAGCTTATCGTAAGTACCAAAGGCAAAACCCCTGACAGAAATAAGTCGTACAAAACTTTTTTACAGGCTGTAGATACAGAAGTGCCTATTGTCATTCTGGTAAACAATTTCAGCGCTTCTGCTTCAGAAATTGTGGCTGGTGCGCTTCAGGATTTAGACAGGGCTGTAGTTGTTGGAGAACGTACATTCGGGAAAGGCCTGGTTCAGAATATCGTCCCCCTGAGTTACAACACACAAATGAAAGTGACTGTTGCGAAATATTATATCCCCAGTGGACGCTGTATCCAGGCAATTGACTATGCCACCCACGACAGTCTGGGTTTCCCGAGGCCTATCCCTGATTCACTGATCAACCGTTTCAAGACCCGTGCAGGCAGAATAGTATATGATGGCGGAGGGATTACTCCTGACATCACAGCCCAGGAACAGGAGGTGAGCAATATTGCCATCAGCCTTATTACCAAATACCTGATTTTTGATTATGCCGGAAAATTCAAAAGAGAGCATGTAACAATTCCTGACCCCCGTGAGTTCATTATCACCGATGAAATCTACAATGATTTCATAGCCTGGCTGCAGGATAAGGATTACGATTACAGCACCCGCAGCGAAAAGATGCTTTCAGACCTCAAGAAGATCGCTGAAAAGGAAAAATATTATGAAGAACTGAAGGGTGAATTTGAACTGCTTGAGTCAAAAATGCAGCACAATAAACAAGCCGATCTGGTAAAATTCGGACCAGAAATAAAGTCCCTGCTCAGAAATGAAATCGTATCGAGGTATTATTTTCAGGAAGGACGCATTAAAGCATCACTGACAGAAGACAAAGAAATCAGAACAGCAATTGAAATATTGTCTGATCAAAAAACCTATAACGCAATTCTCGACGGCACAAGCAATCTTACCAACAATAAAATCTGAGACTGTTTATGCGGCCGGTAAACTATATGGTTTCCAGGTTTAGAAATATCAGAACCGATATTTCTTCGCTGGTTTTTTATACCCTTGTTTTACTGGCCGTTTCGATTCCGCTCTCTGAATTCGGGATGAGTGTCTCTCAATTTCTTCTTTTTTTGTTCTGGACTGTTGAAGGGTCAGATTTCAATTCATTATATAAAAAGAAGGAATCATTATCGGGGTTAAACAGGTTTAGAGAACTACTGAGGATCATAGGGTTAAACCTGGCTGGGAAATTCCGTCATGTATTTCACAATCCGGCTCTTCTTGCTGTAATTTCAATCTACCTGATACACGCAGCCGGGATCTTATATTCATCGGACCTGGAATATGCACTCAAAGACCTGAGGATAAAACTGCCATTACTGAGCCTGCCGGTATTGCTGTCTACCATTGCCCCTCTTTCAATTCAGCGGTTCAGAACCCTGCTGATTTTTTTTATCATGGCTGTGTTTGGTGGAACTTTGGTCAGTATGTTCGTCCTGATAACCAGGCATGTGAGTGACCCCAGAGAGCTGAGCATTTTTATTTCCCACATCAGGTTCGGACTTACCATTTGTTTTTCACTGTTTATCCTTATCCATTTCCTTTACAAACGTGTATTTATAAAACCTGTTAGTAAAATACTGATGGTATTTGGCATATTCTGGTTCCTGATTTTCCTTCTGATACTTGAATCGGTTACAGGACTGGCAATTACATTGACCTTATTCTTTATCCTGACACTGTTTGCAGTTTTTAAGATAAAAAAGAAACTGATAAAGGCTCCTGTGCTGATTCTACTGTTGTTGTCGCCGGTAGCAGTCATCAATTATTTCATCGAAGAGGCAAAACAGTTCAACGAAGTTGAAAAGGTTGATTTTTCAAAGCTAGACAAGTATACTGACCGTGGCACCCCTTACATACACGACACCAGCAGTTATGGAATAGAGAACGGAAAATATGTCGGGCTCTATCTGGCAGCAGCTGAACTGCGTCAGGAATGGAATTCAATCAGTGAACTCAGCTATGACGGAAATGATAAAAAAGGCCAGAAACTCAGCTATACCCTCATCAGATTTTTAAGTTCAAAAGGTTTGCGGAAAGATGCCGGCGGTATAAAGCAACTGACTCAGAAAGAAATCAGTTATATAGAAAACGGGGTTGCCAATGTCGCCTACCTTGAAAACCTCAGCCTGAAGTCACGCTTTGATCAGATGCTTATGGGATATTCAAACTACGTGCTTCACGGTGACCCCAATGCCTCTTCTGTAATTCAGCGCATTGAATATTGGAAAACCTCAACCTACATCCTGAAGCACCATTGGCTCACAGGGGTAGGCACCGGTGATCTGAATAACGCCTTTTCAGCTGCTTATGAAGATATGGGATCAAAGCTGAGCAATGCCTTCAGAAACAGGTCACACAATCAGTTTCTCGCAATCTTTATCGCTTTTGGTGTTGGCGGTTTGCTGATTTTTCTGTTCTCACTTTTCTATCCGCCTTTTAAAACCGGCTGGTACACTGACTACTACTATTTTGTCTTCTTTATCATTTTGTTTATGTCGATGCTAACGGAGGACACACTTGAAACGCAGGCAGGAGCGACATTCTTTGCCTTTTTCAATGCGCTGCTTCTGTTTGGAAGAAAACGAAACCATGCTCAAACTTCTCCTTCAGCAATGGCTGACGCCGGGTTAAATAAAACATTACCTTTAGTAACTGAATCCAAATTGTTAAAAATGAAATCTAAAGAAATAACAATCAGATACTTTGAAGCAGATAGCCCTTCAGAACTCGATCAGGCGGACAAATATCTGCTTGAAAAAGCTTCCAGGGCAGCTGAAAAAGCCTATGCACCCTATTCAGGATTCAGGGTGGGTGCAGCTCTCAGGCTGATCAATGGGACGGTAGTTAGTGGAAACAACCAGGAGAATGCTGCTTATCCTTCAGGTTTATGTGCCGAAAGGGTGGCCCTCTTTTCAGCGTCATCACAGTACCCGGATGAGGTAATTGAAAGTATAGCCATAACTGTGAATACCGACAAGCAGACAGTTACTGAACCAGTGCCGCCCTGCGGAGCCTGCAGACAGGTGCTTGCTGAGTATGAAAAGAAACAAGGGTCCAAAATCAGGATAATTTTCTCAGGTGAGACAGGGAAAACCATCCTGGTGGATGGTATTGACAGTCTGCTTCCCATTTCATTCAATTCGAACAACCTGCAGCACTGAGTTGTTGCAGAATGATTATTGCCATATCGGGTACGCCCGAAAGGGCTTTGTTTTATTGTTCACGTGTCACTTCATCCATTCCATTAAACCAAATCAATATTCCCTGAAATGAAAAAAACAACCATTTTTTTATTGATAATATTTTTTTCAGGCATTGTGGCATCCGGCCAGGAAATGACAGCCTATAAACTCTATAACAATAAAGGTAAAGCCATAGATTACAGTAAATTGGTCAGGCAGGCTTCGGAAGCTGATGTTGTTCTGTTCGGAGAACTTCACAATAACCCGATCTGCCACTGGCTGCAACTTGAGCTCAGCAGATCACTCTATGACGTTAAGAAACAGGATCTTGTGATGGGTGCTGAAATGTTTGAATCAGACAATGCCCTGCTAATCAGTGAATATCTGAGTGGCCTGGTCAAAGACAAGAACTTCGAATCTGAAGCACGGCTGTGGTCCAATTACAAAACAGATTATAAGCCTTTGCTTCAGTTTGCCAGAGACAGTTCAGTTGTTTTTGTGGCGACCAACATTCCCCGGAGGTACGCATCACTCGTCAACCGCAATGGTTTTGAAGGGCTTGAGGCCCTGGACGAAGAAGCCAGAAGTTATATCGCTCCCTTACCTGTTCCTTACGATCCTGAATTGCCCGGATATAAAAGTATGCTTGAAATGATGGAGGGCAGCGGCGGACATGGAAATGACAACCTGCCGAAAGCTCAGGCGATCAAAGATGCCACCATGGCCTATTCTATCAGCAGGAATATTTCAGCTGGTAAGTTGTTCCTGCATTTCCATGGCACCTATCATTCTGATAATTATGAAGGGATAGTCTGGTATCTTAAACAATACAAACCAGACCTGAAAATAGTTACCATCAGTTCATGCGAGCAGACCAATCTGGAAAGTCTTGCTGAAGAAAATAACAACAAAGCAGATTTTATTCTGGTGGTGCCCGAAAGCATGACCAAGACCCATTAGATCGGGAGGTAAAACACCTGACGGGTCAGGTGGCCAGAAATGTATAATTGAGGTTGATGAAGAAGTTCCAGATGGTAACAACCACAATTGCCAGCAACTTGGCGAAGTAGAAGTTCATTCTGGCTTTGGAAACCAGCAGATACACCACCAGGGTACTGATCAGGAGTCCGATGGCAGAAATAAAAAGAAACCTGCCATACTCAACAGCGATTTCCGGATTGTGGCTGTTGAACGTCCAGATACGGTTCAGATAATAGTTAGATGAGGCAGCGATGGTAAATCCGATGGCATTGCTGATGTATTTCTGAATCTTGAGCCACTCCTTGCAGATGTAGGTGAAACCGAAATCTACAAATACTCCTGAAAACCCGACGACGCCGAATTTCAGAAACTTAAAGCCAACTTCACGGGTTAAAATGTCAACCATTGATCTTGCAGGAAACCTTTCCTGTTTATTTATAACTCAATTATCAGAATTTCCTTTTTACCTTCACGCAAGACTTCCACATTCACCCTTTCACCGGGCTTGAGTTTACCCATACGGCTCATGTAGTCGTAGATATTTCCAACCGGAAGTCCATTGATTGCTGTAATAATATCTCCTTTGATCATACCGGCTTTGTATGCCGGGCCGTCTTTTCGGGTACCCTCAACCTTCATTCCTCCCGAGGTTTCGGCACCAGATACATCGGGCATGATTCCGAGGGTAACTTTGAGGCCACGTCCGTAGCGGTGACCGCCTGACCTGCTGCTTCCTGATTCGGCAAAGAGAGGGGCCGGGGTTAAAGCAGCCAGTCCCGCCACCAGGCTTCCTGCAAATTCTGTGATTGCATTCAGCCCTTCGTAATTGAGTTTTGATGCCTGATCAGCCGGTGTATGATAATCTTCATGGGCGCCCGATGTTAAAAACAGAACCGGAATCCCTTCCCCGTAGAAGGCTGCATGGTCGGATGGGCCAAAACCATCGGGGCTCTTTCTGACCTGAAATGTCTGAAGGGCAGCCAGGCGATCAACCAGGGTATCTGCATAAGAAAAAGTTCCGGTACCTGAAACAGTAACTACCGGATTTTCTGTTGAAAGGCGGCCAACCATGTCGAGGTTGATCATGGCCTTTACTGCTTTGAGTTCAACCGGGCAATTGGCGGTAAAGTAACGTGATCCGAGCAGTCCCATTTCTTCGGCCCCGAAAGAAACAAAGATCAGGCTTCTCGGGGTTTGGTTCTTCTCCTGCGAAAAATGGGATATCAGAGAGAAGAGCGAAACAACTCCTGATGCATTGTCGTCGGCACCACCGTGCACCGCATGTTCGTCGGGAACCCTGGATCCTGAGCCCGGACCACCCATTCCCAGGTGGTCGTAATGGGCACCGATAACAATATATTCATTCCTGAGAACCGGATCCTTTCCTGGTATCATGGCAATGATGTTTCGGGTAGTCACTTTTTCCCTGACAATATCGGTTGTGGCTTCAATGGTAGCGTTTACCGGATGATTCAGCGGCTTCTTCAGCCTGATCATCTGTTTCTCCAGAGAATCGATGGCAGATGGTTCAACATCCATAATCCCGGCGGCAACTTTCCGGGTAATGCTGATGACCGGTATGCCGGCATCGGCAATGGTTTTATCATAACTGATCTCTACAGGTATGTCTTTTTTCTCGATGGACGAAGGAGATACAAGCAACAAACCCGCAGCACCCAGATCTCTTACTGCCAGTGCCTTAGCGCGATCGGTTGCCATGGGAATGAAGGCACTGTTCTGGTTATCCGGTTCAGGATCACCGCGCAGCACAATGACCCATTTCCCTTTGATGTCTTTTCCTTCGAAATCATCCCACCGGAGATCGCCGCTGGTGCCTGACAATCCGAAACCAGCAAACACTACATCGGCTTTTTTTGTGGCATTTGAAGAGAAAGAAAATGGCTCAAAATCTGTCGACTGAACATATTGGTGATGGTTACAGACCAGCTGATTATGGGTTCCGCTTCTGACATCAGAGATTACCCCGAAATACTGAAAGCCGTTATTTCCCATCAGCTGAGCGCCCTGTTGTGAGAACATTTTTCTGATATAAACAGCGGCCATCGAGTCACCGGGAGTACCTGATTTTCTTCCGCCAAGGTCCTCCGATGCAAGATATGTGACAGATTCCTTCAACTGCAGTGGTGAGCTGTAGGGTTGCTGCCCCAGAACCCCGAGAGATAAACCAGTTACAAGGAATAGAACGAATATAGGATTTTTGTTAATCATGATTCAGAAGAAATTAAAGCTAAACGAAACGACAAAAATAGAAATTTAAGGGAAGGAAAGACAGACCCTGCTGTCAAAAAACAACCATAAATAACCGGCAGGTAAGTTTAAGTTAAACTTACCTGCCGGTAACAGATCGTTCAAAAGCCGGGAATAAATAAAGCAGGTGCTTTAGTTAATCTTGAATTCAGATTTTAACTGACTGACCCACTTTGAGATACGCTCTCCTGTCAATTCAGGCTGACTGTCTTCATCAAGGGCAAGACCAACAAACTTACCATCCTTTTCGGCTGTTGAGAAATAGTAGGAATAGCCTTTGGTTGGCCAGAAACCCACAACATTCTGTTTGAAGGGCAACCTGCAGAAAACAGTACCCATTCCATCCACAAAACTTTCAGGATATTCTATCTGATCACCCAGTCCAAACAGGGCAATCTTTTTATTTTCGATGCTGGCTTCTGTAAGCACATCAATAAATCTTTCCCAGTCCTGGTGCATTTCACCAATTCCCCAGGCTGAGGTTCCCAGAATCAGGTATTCGTACTTTTCAAGATCTTCACGGGTAGCTTCACTAACATTGTGCAATGCTGCATGGTTGTTGCCAAAATGCTTAACCAGTGATTGTGCGGTTTTATAGGTGCTGCCTTTGGGGCTTCCACCATAAAAAATCCCTATTTTCTCCATATCAGAATGCTTACGTTATCAGGAATTTAAAAATCAGCCGGCAAATATAATCGTGAACAACGATTAATGCAAGTACAGACCCAAAGGGGGCCTTAAGTTATTAATTCCTGATAATCAATTGTTTAAATTAATCAATAAAACGAAATCAACCCATTTTCAGCGAGTTAGGCATTCAACCATTTAAAAGAGAAATTGTTCAAATTACACTAAGTACCTTTTACCCGGGTCAGCAACAGCCTCTGTAGGGGCTGAAATTCTGCCGTTTAACAAAAAGCACATGAATTTGAATCAAAAAACAGATCGAAAATAAAAATCTCGTAGGTTTGAAAAAGAAATAAGCAAGCATTGAAAAGATCTTCCCTCACCGAGAAAATGATATTGTATTTCCTGCTCCTAGGTATAGGATCGATCATTATAATCGGATACTTCTCTTTTGCCTCTGCGAAAAAAGCATTGCTCAGCCGTACATACAACCAGCTGACCTCAATACGTATTGCAAGGACGCAGGCTGTGGAAAGATTTCTGGATGAGCGTTTATCAGAAACCTCGCGGTTTGTCAGCTCCGATGAGGTCTGTAATCTCTCGGTTAAGCTTCTCAGCGGTAGCAGAATAACGGAAAACGATCTGAAGACAGTCTCTGAACAGGCCTTGATTGTTTCATCGTATTACAAAGGATTTGGCTTCGCTGATGGTGAAGGAAGAATACTATACTGGCAATCCGGAAATCGTTCTTCAGTAAAATCTACCGGAAAACAGATCGGGTTATTTGAGCCGCAAAATGAGAGGCCCTTCATGATAGATTATCAATCAACCGGAAGTCTGCCGGGGAATCCTCTGATTGTTGCCGGGCCTGTAAGGCAAAACGGTGCAACGGTTGCCTATCTTTTGCTGGTTATTGATGAGAGGCAGATCAACGATTTTATGCTTGAAGTGAGGCCTGAGAATGGTCTGGGTTATTCAGGTGAAACCTACATGGTTGGCGAAGACTATCTGATGAGGAGTCAGTCAAGGTTTCTGAACAATTCGGTAATGAAAACCAGGGTAATTACGACTCCGGTTATCAAGGCCCTGCGCAATGAATCTGGACTGGATCTGGCTAAAGATTATCGAGGCATTAAGGTACTCAGTTCATTCGGAAGTATCGATAAGGGCGGGCTGAAATGGGCAATGATAGCAGAAATTGACTACAGTGAAGCAACAGCCGCTGTTTTCTCCATCAGGAACTCCAATCTGATGCTTTCTGTGGTGATGGGTATTGCGTTCTTCATTCTTACCTATATCATCAGCAACAGAATCACCAGGCCGATTATAAAGCTGAAGGAAGCCGCCTTTGACCTCGGAGAAGGCAGACTTGATCAGATTCCGGTAATCCGGTCTGACGATGAGCTGGGTGAACTGGCCGAAGCATTCAGCAATATGGCGTCGAAGCTTCAGGATAAAGACAGGGCACTAAAAGCAGAGCGCATTTCCAGGTTAAGGTCAGCCATTGACGGACAGGATCAGGAGAGGCAGCGGCTTTCGCGTGAATTGCACGACGGGATCGGACAAAGCATGATTGCCATCAGGCTGAAACTCGGCGCCCTTGAAAATATGGTTTCAGAACAAATAAAACCCGGTTTGGTGTCAGCAATCAACCTTACCGACAATCTGATCGATGATGTGAGGGCTATGACGAATGCGCTGATGCCCCCGGCATTGAGCGAATTCGGCATTACCTCAGCCATAAGAAGTCTTTGCAGTAACCTATCGGAGAATTATGGCATAAAAACTATTTTTGAAGGTGAAATTCCCGACAAACAACTCGGAAAAAAATCGAGACTTTATATTTTCCGTATTTTTCAGGAGATATTCAACAATGTGGCCAGACATTCAGGAGCGACAGAACTCAGGATCAATGCAGGAATCAGACAGAATACCCTGATGCTGCAGATAGAAGACAATGGCCGGGGGTTCGACATCCATGGAGCCTGCCCCTCTTCCGGCCATGGTTTGAACAACATCCGGGAGCGGGTCGGTTTGCTTCGCGGCAAAGTTGACATTTCAACTTCGCCTGGCAATGGAACTGTTTTTCAGATTGAATTACCTTTAATTAAGGGCATATATGATCAAGGTACTGCTGGTTGACGATCACAAGATTGTTCGGGATGGTATCCGTGCCCTGCTTTCAGGGCAGGAAGACATCCGTATATACGACGAAGCCGGCTCAGGAAGCGAAATGTTCAGACTGCTGAACTCGGGCCTTCCCGATATCTTACTGATGGATATCTCCCTTCCGGACTTTTCAGGAATTGAACTCTGCGAAAAGGTTAGAGAGCAGTTTCCTGCAGTAAAGGTTCTTTTTTTGTCGATGTACACCTCGGAAGAGTATATTTTCAATGCCATAAAAGCCGGAGCACAGGGTTATCTTCCGAAAAACATTTCACAGGACGAACTGCTGCATGCCATCCGGACAGTTGCTGCCGGTGATGAGTATTTCAGTGAATCGGTATCGAATGTGATTCTGAAAAGTTATATCAAGAAAGCCCAGGACAAAGAACCAGAGAATCTGGCACAAAGCAGTGTACTTTCAAAACGTGAACTTGAGATACTGCGCCTGTTTGCTGAAGGCAATACAAATCCCCAGATCGCCGAACAGTTGTTTATCAGCACCCGTACGGTAGAATCACACAAAAACCATATCATGCAGAAACTCGGTTTAAAAACGGCTGTGGACCTTATCAAATTCGCCATCAAGCACCATATCATAGACTTCTGACTCCCACCTTTCATTTCTTAACCCGGCAGATTGGCGATTACGTGTTTCACTGAAAATTATTTCAGTGATCGCCCTATGTAAAATCAGTTAATGCTTCATTGCTCAATCAGGTTAAAGTTTCAATTTTTGCCGCTTACGGAATCGATTGCAAACCTAAAACCCATTTGAGTATGAGACAAAAAACCAAAAACCTGTTCTGGGCTGTTCTGACAGCTTTTGTATTTATACCCGGACTCATAAACGCTCAGATCGAGACTTCCTTTGATGCCGGTGCGGATATTATGAGCCGTTATATCTGGCGCGGATTAAATCTGGGTGGTTCATCTCCCAGCATCC